>JAFUBV010000333.1 GCA_017460025.1 Methanobrevibacter sp.
ATACCAATTGTTACAACAAACAGTGAAAAATTGGTATTGTTGGACGAACTTGAAGGAATAACCGAACTTGAGGCTGCTGTTAAAATCATATCCACATTTATTGATATGATAAAAGAATCCAACTCATATGGAATAATAGTAACCCATATGGCAAGGGAACTTATGAATTATACTGATGTCAGGGTTGACGGCATTGAAGCAAAAGGTTTGGATGAAGACTACAATTTAATAGTGGACAGAACTCCAAAAATGAATTTCCTTGCAAAAAGTACTCCTGAACTGATTTTAAAAAGAATATATGAAAAATCCGATGATGATTTGAAAGTAGTATATGCAAGAATTTTGGAAAAATTCTAAATACTACATTTCACAAAATTTTTATTGATGAAAATAACTTCCAATTCAAAAAATTCAGATATTCAAAGAATCAACCAGATTTATCAAGTACTTAAAAAGAACGATTTTGGATATTTAATTGAAGAAAATACCTTTTTTAAGACATTTCCTTTTCTTAGAAACAGAAAAATGGAAAAGGAAGGAGATTTTCCTGATGAAACTGTTCCAATAAGAATTAGAAAAGTACTTGAAGATTTAGGCCCGGCATACATCAAATTAGGCCAAATGTTATCAACAAGGCCGGATTTGGTAGGTCTTGAAATATCTGAAGAACTTCAGAAATTAAGAGACAACACTCCTGTGACTGATTTTGAAGAAATAAAATCATTAATTGAAGAGGAATTAGGTCATGATTTGGAAGACATTTATGATGATTTTAATGAAACTCCTATAGGTTCTGCATCAATTGGTCAGGTCCACACAGCAATTTTAAAAGAAAATGGAGCAAAAGTAGCGGTTAAAGTTCAAAAGCCAAACAGTGACGAAATTGTTAAAACCGATGTCAAAATCATGAAGTTTTTAGCTGTCAGAATTGATAAGTTCATTAATAGAACAAAAATATACAATCTGCCTGCAATCGTTTCAGAATTTGAAAGATCCATATTAAAAGAAATTAACTACTTGGAAGAAGTACGGAACATGGAAATTATCGGCTCCAATTTTAAAGGCGTTTCCTATGTACATATTCCTAAAGTTTATACTGATTACTGTTCCGGAAAAGTAATCACCATGGAGTTAATTGAAGGTGATGAATTAAGTAAAGTAATTGAAAATGATTCCACAAAATATGATAAGAAACTAATTGCAAAAAGAGGAACCAACTCATTTTTCAAACAGATTATGATTGACGGATTTTTCCATGCAGATCCCCATCCGGGAAACATATTTGTAATGGAAGGCAATAAAATCTGTTACATAGATATGGGAATGATGGGAGTATTGAGCGATGATTTTAAGGAAAATCTTGCAGAATTAATTATTCTTTTAATAAATGGAAATTCAGACAATATCATCAATCAGTTAATTTATATGGACATAATAACACCATCACAGAATACTCCTGAGCTAAAAGAAGACATCAATGATTTAATGAAAAAATATTATGGTGCCAAACTTAAAAACATTAATGGAAGTATCGAAGATCTGCTTAATGCAATGATTAAAAATAATGTAACCCTGCCAAGAGAATTCGTGATGATTGCAAGAGGACTTGCATTGGTTGAAGAAAGCGGAAGAAAACTTAATCCTGAATTTGATACCGCAAAAGAATTGAAAAGATTATCCAAAAAAATATTGGCTCAAAAAGTATCACCTAACAGATTAATAAAAATCGGTTCAAACTATTTATTGGAAATGGGACATTTAGCCAAAGGTCTTCCAACAACAGTGAATAATACATTATCAAAACTAGAAGAAGGCGAAATTACCATAAAATTAAAGCATGAAGGAATCAGTGAAATATCAAAACAATTGACAACAGCAATAATTATAGCGGCATTAATCATAGGTTCATCACTTGCACTATTTGCAGATAAAGGACCTACAATAATAGGCATTCCTATTTTAGGATTAATCGGATTTTTAATAAGCTTTGCATTAGGTATATATCTTGTAGCCCAATACATAATGTTCAATATGGATTAAAAGAGAGCAAATTAACAGTGATCATACCCTCTATTTTTTGTGCAATTCATCCCCAACCTTAGAGGTCAGAGTATTCTTGCACATATTAGATAAAAAAATGTATAAGCTAAAAATCAATTTAATTAGTGTTATCCAACAAATTCAAACAAATTTAGTCAAAAAGAATTTTTTCTAAATAATCTTAAATTTCAGGAATATCCTCATGAATAATTTCCCAAATTACAATATCCAAGAAAACTGCTTTCATTTTACATTAAATGTCAATAAAGTATTGAAAAAGAAATATTATCATATTTTAATTACTATTGATGAATGTACAAGGGGTCAGCATATAATTGATGACAAAAACCTATCACAAAAAACACATAAGAATATAATTTACGAAAGTATCGGCTTAGTGAAACTCTAAAAGATTTTCGAGAAATCAATAATGTTCCATGTTAATAACCGAAGTAAATGATATGTAATAACACAAAAATAATATAAATTTAGTGTTGCCCGTATACTAACTCTCTTGAATCATCGCTAGCTTACCCTTCGCTCCTCGAGTAACCCTCGAAACGGGCAGCCTATCCAATATTAACTCTTTTTTAATCACAGCAAGTAAAAAGATACTTTCTCATAAAAAAATTAATTAAATATTAGTCAAAAATGATATGACAATAATATTATATAAAAAATGATATTTAAAAGTAATTATAATTAGAATAGGCTTGCAGCGAAATGAAATTCCCATAGAAAACCATAGTACACAAACAAAACACAAAAGGACTTCACTACTGGGATCGAAACGAGACCAGGTATAACCCCCA
>JAFUBV010000334.1 GCA_017460025.1 Methanobrevibacter sp.
TATTGCTCCACCAGCACCTGTTTGAAGATTACACAGTGAACGATATGTATATCCATATCCATTATCAATAGACCATGATGAAACTGATTTACGAACCATACAATAATCCATAGAGATAAATGCCATATTATCTAAAAATAATGTATTATTAACAGACAAAGGTGTTTTTGAATCTGTGAAAATTGCTCCACCGTGAATCGCCTGATTGGAATAAATAACTGAAGAGTTAATGAGAGTTTTACCAAAATCAGCAATAGCGCCACCAATATGTGCGAAATTATCATAGATTAATGAATTATTAATCATCAAATTACCATAATTTAAAATAGCACCACCAATTCCAGAATCTCTACAATCATAACTATCAGCATGATTTTCATCCACATCCACAAATTCAGGATGAGAATTATCATAGTATGATGAAGAATTGAATAAGTGAGAATTATTAATTACAAGAGTTCCATTATTTATGAATAATGATCCTCCATTCTCATCAAACCCATTTTTAATTGATAATCCATCAATTGTCAACATTCCATTTTCACTAATGTTGAATAATTGATTGTAATTCGCATTAATAACCACATTAGGAGTTAATGCAATAATTGTAATATTTTTATCAATATTAAAACCCCATTCTACAAAAGTTCCTTTTTTTATTTTAATAATTACATGATTTAAAGAATTTTTTAAAGCATATGACAATGTTGCAAAAGGATTAGACTCACTACCATCACCAGAAATATCGCTTCCATCATCACTTACATAAATTTCATAAGGAGTGTTTTGTTCAATCAGATAACTGCTTAAAACAGCATGATTAGCACGTTTAGAACCATTAGAACTAATTAAATAATTAAAATGCACATTATTAGATAATATTTCATCTGAAAGAATAACAACCGCATAATCATCAGCATTTTTCGAATGTGAAACTATAAAATTTTGAGTAATTTCATTAAAAGCAGAATTATCTGCAATATAAATAGCTGCCTGATTTGTTATAGTTGAATTACCATTCAATTGAATATTATTTAATTCAATACTGTTATGAGATGAATTGGACAAATAAATTCCAAATATATCTGAAGCGTTTCCCACCATCACATTATCAGTGATATTATTTTCAGTTGAATTAAAAGCTCCTATAAAGACTAAATCATTAGCAATACCAGTGAAATTATTGTTTTTAACACTAATATTGTGAGAATTATTAATTATAATAACATTAACATCTACAGATTGATTAATATTGAAATTATTATTTTCTATATAATTTAAATAAGAATTATCAATTCCAATAACATTAACTCCGTTGTTAAACGTATTATTAATCAGATAATTGCCAAAACTTTCAATGATTGAAATAACATCGCCATTTGAATCAAATGTATTGTTAATTATATAAATACTAGAAACATTATTCAATGCAATAGATGAGTTAACAAATGAAGTTGCAAGTATTGATGAGTTATCAGAACCTTGTGATAAAATAATGTATACTGATGGATTGAATCCTTTAAATTGAGTAATATTTACTGGAATATTAACATTCAATTCTTTAGTTTTTGTTAAATTAGCTAATAATAAAACATCACCATTTTTAACAATTGTGGAATTTATTACTCCATTATTAAAGTACACCAAATAATTATCATCATCAATGACATGTGAATTAACTGTAATATTAACTAATTCAACATCATCATATTTGATTGGAACAACATCAGTATGGAATGTATTATTGGTAATATTAACCGCACTATTTCTTGAAGCAAGATAAATTGCTGCATTACCCGGTTTAATTACATCCAAATCATATTCAACATTTGACAAGTTTCCTGAAATAATATCGAATACATTATTATTTATTAAAATATTCTCAGACATATACGTGGCAATACTGTAAACACCATTACTTTCACCATAAAAGTAATTATTTTCAATAATCATGTCATAAGACATATGGTTTTCAATTAAGTATGCCATTTTCTTAGAATGAATTACAATTTCATTAGAAGTAATGTTCCAAGAGTATAGTTTACCAATAACATTTACTGCAGCTATTCCATAAGCATCACTATCGGAAATAATATTTATTGTATTGTCTATAATATTGCTTTCAACAATCGAATCTGAAAATATCGCTTCAGCCATACCTGAAGTAATCAATATAATATTATTATTTGAAATTGTAAATCCGGTCGAAAATTGCCTGTTATACAGGTATGTGTAAGGATTATATGAGGAAATACTAATACCATATGTATAATTACTTTTAGAATTAAGGTAAATGTTATTTCCAGAGATTATATTATCCTCTCCGATACCTACTACATAAATCCCCACAGCACTATTGATTTTTTTATCGAAAATTGCAGTGACATTATTGAATCCGACATTAACATCACTAACATCATTTAAGATAACAGCTTCTTTATTGAAATTCATGAAATTGAAGTCCCTGATTAATGATCCGCTTGCATCACCTTGCAATGTAATTGTAACATTATAAAGTAAATTATCCATTTTATTACTAATTACATTAATTTTTTCATCGAAAATCAGGTTTTTATTAGATATGAATGTTAAAAATACAGTGTTACTTTTTCCTTTTTCAAATTCATAATCAAAATATCCATTTTCATCAAAATAATCATAAAAGTTATCATCATCTATTATTAAAGCTGTAGAGTCATGTATAATACCGTTTATAATATTATCAGAATTGCTATCTGATTCTTCATCGCTTATATCTTTAAAAATACCTGAACTAGCATTAGTTTCAATAATATTGGATGAAATTGTAGTATTATAAACTAAACCCTCAATATAGATACCATAACTATCACTAGTGATTTTATTGTTAGATATGGTGCTATTATAATAACGATTCAAGCCAGTAGTTGATATTGAAACACCTCTGGAGTTAGTAACAATAATATTATTATCAAGTACCATATTACTAGCTAAAAATACAACTGCATCATCTCCACTGGTTTTAATCTTATTATCATGAATATATGATCTGTTAGAACTTACTCTAACACCAACACCATAATTAGCAACATTAATAATATTATTATATGCTTCAGCATTATTACTTACAGATAATGCTTCTGAAACATCAGTGAATGTTATATTATTTCCTTTTGCAACAGCATCCTCATTGTCACCGCCAGAAATAAAAATTCCTGTTTTTTGACTGGTACCGAATACATTATTTTCGACGATAGAAGCATTATTACCAGAAAGGAAAATTCCTATAGCACTATTATTTACAGTGTTGTTGTAAATAAGTGAATTATCGCCTACAATATTGATACCATAAGATCCTTTATATATGGTGTTATGGGCAATGAGAGTATGTTCATTATTTGCATGAATACCTTGAATAATGATTGACATTGGCAAATTACAAAAACCTATTAATTCATTATATGTAATAGTATTTTCTTTACATAATGCTGAACCAGTACGTCCTGCAAAACCAAAAGGAGAGAAA
>JAFUBV010000335.1 GCA_017460025.1 Methanobrevibacter sp.
TAAAAATTACCAGAACGGTCGTTTTGTTTTTGTTCAATATTTTAATCAAATCACAGTAATCGAACTGTCTGAAAACTAAAAAATTCTGTTCTTAAATGATTTAAAATAAGTGTGGAATATTTGAAAATAAATCTGTCTGTTGAAAAATCTTTGCTATACTGTAATATATGTAAATTGAAAAAATAATCATTCAT
The DNA here is from genome assembly GCA_017460025.1 of Methanobrevibacter sp. Lineage (GTDB taxonomy): Archaea > Methanobacteriota > Methanobacteria > Methanobacteriales > Methanobacteriaceae > Methanocatella. Next base: position 195 of record JAFUBV010000335.1, read on the forward strand.
TTCAATCATTTTAATCTAATGGTTGGACAATAAAACACTGGAATAATGATGAAATAATATCGATAATTAACTGATTTTTAATTATAATTAATTTTTTACTGAAAAGAAGTAAACTCGAATAATGTTATCTATCAACGCTTACAGCAGCATAACCTTCAGCATCTTCCGGTAATTCAACAAATTACAGCAAATATTCTTTTGATGCTTGAAAATGCAGTTTCAATAGATGCCATAGATGTGCTTAGTTTTTTAATAGGTTTGGTCAACAACTGTCCATACATGATAACTGCCAATAGAGTTCCCAGTTGTATTTCACCAACTGATAAAAAGTAAATGCCTGCCATATAAACAGTTATATTGCTTACATTTGTTAAAAGGGTTGTAATAGGTTCCATAATATTAGTAATGTTTCTAGATTTGGTATAATGGTCAATTACAGTTTGGTTGATTTTTTTAAATCCTTTTTCATGGAATGAATCACGATTTGTGAGGCCTCTTTCAAAATAGCTCATCATTCTTCCAAGATGCTTTTGGTGATTATCAAAATGGGCTTTGGATTTATAATCGCATAAAGAAAAGGAAATGATATAAACAGGCAATATCGCCAGATAAATTAAGCTCAATCTAAAGTCTGTCGTCATCATCAATATTATTACAAGGATTATTGATAGGATTTGCGCATAAATTTCAGAAATTTTGGAAGAGACGAACTCTCTGATGTTCATCACATCGTTGTTTAATCTTGACATGATGAGACCTTTTGAGTTTTCCTGAATGAAAGTGGAACCGACAGCATCAATTTTGTCAAATAATTTCATTCTTAAATTATAAGCCACTTTTTCGCCGGTAATGCCCATTATTCTTTTCGGAGTCAGTTTAAGCAGATACCCTGCAGAATATAATACCAGCAGCAGGGCTAGGTTAATGTAGATTGCAGCATCGTTGGATGAATTCACATTGGAACTCAATAAATTAACTGTTTTTCCTGCAACTTTAGGAGCATAAACCATACACAATGTGGATATCATAAGTAGAATCATGGATATTATTACTTTGATTCTGTCTTCCTTCAATATTATGGTGAATTTTTGGGAAATGTCTTTTCTTTCAGCCCATATACTCTTATACTTGGAAGATAGGTCTTCCTCTACAATTTCAATTCTTTTTGGATTATCAGTGTTTTTGGATTTTATGGTTTTATCTTCCAGATTCAGGACTTCCTCCAAACGCACAGAAGTGGCATATGCACGTGGCCACCTGTCAATCAATGCTGGGAGGACAGCCAGAGTACTGACGAAGTAGGCAACATATACGAGAATAATGAACGAATCCACAACACTGTCGGTTTCAAAGCCAATGGTGTATCCGGAATTGACCATTGCAAATGTAATCAAAACAATAACATATAAACCCCACATTAACACCGGACCGAGGTAATATTGGCTTAAAATATAAGTAACATTCTTATCATAGGAATTCTCACAGGCCTTTTCAAATTCAGCTTCATACTCCTGTTTATTGAATGTGATTCTACTGGCTATATCGCTGATTTTAGACAAAAACTGTAGGTTCAGTTTTCCGTATGTCTTTTTGGCTCTGAAAAATATTTTTACAATTTGTTTCATTCTAAAAATCAGAATCAAGCCAAGATCACCAACTATTGCTAAGAAGAATAATGCATATGTTCCGTCAATCAATGCTATTTCATATACAATTGCTATGAATGTAACCGGAATCAGCATTAACTGTCCGAGTATCATCACAATAAAACCCTGTTCTGAGGACATTCCTCTTGTTGACCGAGTAACCAGCCCTGAAATTTTAAATTGGCCAATCTCCTCATCAGGCAAGTTCATCAGTATATGAAATATTTTCTCACGGATTGTATATGCTGCATTTGAAGCCACTCTTGTTGAGAGAAAGGAAATGATATAAATGGCAATCATTGAGATGACAGTATATATTAACATATATGATCCTGATTTGACAAGCAAATCGATTTTCTGTTCTTTAACTCCAGTCAAAGCTGCACTGAACAAATCGATTATTTCCATTTGAAAGAATGTTTGAATGATTATTAAAGCAAAAATAATCAATATTGTTTTCCATTGGAATTTTAATGAAACCTTCAAAAATTTCCTCATGAATATAAATTTAGTTTTTAAAGTAATAAATTATAATGATTAAAACCTAAAAATCAATATATTTTTTTACTTTAAAAAATAACGGAACGTTTCTTCTTTTATAATTTCACAAAACAGAACGTTCGTTTTCTACATTATTTAATAACTATAAAATATAAACTTGATAAATAAGTTCAACATAATACTTTTAAGAAGGAACATTGTAAAAATGAACTTCACAGAAGACATTACAAATAAGATTAGGGGCATAGAATAACTCTTCAGTTATTTTTTGTTCTGCTTTTTAAAATAAAGTTGAACTAAATTATTTATATTCTGAATCCAAATGGTGATTACAAAGAGTTGCTTACGAAAATATTTGCAGGAGAGATTAATATGAATATAACAGAAATAATCAAGGATGCTTTTCTATTTCCATCAAAAAATACTGGAAGATTTGCAATTTATCTTCTTTTGTCAGTACTTATGGTAGGATTTGCCCTGGGAGGCATTTTTACTTATGCATATGGTATTATTGATGCTGAAAATTATTTGATGGGGGGAATATATCTTTTAATTTCTCTGTTAATCGGATGCATAATCACCGGTTATCACATCAAGGTTATTAAATCAGGAATTGAACATGACGACAATGTCCCTGTCTTTGGGTTGTATGAAGATTTTATGACGGGTTTTGATAATCTTCTTGTTTTAATACTTTACTTCATAATTCCTGCATTAATTGTTATACTGGTAAGTTTAAATACTAATCTTTTTGGTAACGCCATTGATGTTGTAAAAGAATTTGTTCTACAGATCTATGGTGTTTACTTTATGGACATTCCTGTAGACATTGCAGTCATTGCAATATCTCCTATATTAACAGAGTTCTTGAATTCTTTAGCTATTACCCTTGCTGTGGCTTTAGTTGTATTTGTAATATTTTCATTCCTTTACTTGATGGGTAAAGCAAGATTAGCGAATACTGGCAGTTTGAACGAAGCTTTAAATATCTTTGAAGCTGCAAAAGACATGACTAGAATTGGTGTGGTAAAAGTAATCTTGTTAGTGTTGGCAATTGGTGTAGTCATTGCAATTATTGAAATTATTTTAATGATTGCATTAATATTTTATCCATTTTTATTATCAGTTATTTACATTATACTAACGCCATATATGCTATTAGTTTCTCAAAGAGCTCTTGGATTATTATATTCGGATATA
>JAFUBV010000336.1 GCA_017460025.1 Methanobrevibacter sp.
CAAATAACCTGCAGTTGATGCTTTTTCTATGGTCTTTTTAACATCTATATTAATATGCTCAATTTCACGAGCCAGTTCAATAGCTTTCTCATCACTTATCAAATCTAACACCTTCAGTTATACTCTAATTTTCAAAACATTTATATATACACACAACTTATCAACATATACATTTAAATACTACTTATTCTAATTATAATTTAGAGGTGAAAATATGCGCAAATCTTTGATTGGTATAATACTCTTATCAATTATTATTGTTGGTATTGCTTTACCTGCAGGCTTTTCAGTTCAAACAGACAGTAAAGTAATTACCTATGGTGAAGCGACTTATAACAATGCCGGATATAAGTCAAGTGTAGACAACTTCTTTAATCAACAGGCACATGTTGACGCAGGAAATATCGAATATAAAATTATTAATGCCGACCAAGTTAATACAGTCACAGGAAAATCATACAGTTCCGGCCAAATATTATCCTCCGCATTAATAGACTTAAGCGAACAAGGAAACATCAAAGTTACTGTTGACAAATCCAAAATCACAACAATAACTGCAGACATGTACATTTCAGCTCTTAAATCTGCTGGAATTACCCAAGGACATGCATATGTAACTAGTCCAGTACCTGCAACCGGTGAATCCGCATTAACTGGAATAATGAACTGTTATGAAGCAGTCACTGATGTTGAAATTCCAGACACTGTAAAAGAAGCGGCTAATGATGAAATTTATACACAGGCAGAAATCATTGAAACCGAAAATGTAACTGCAGATGAATTATCTGAATTAGTTGATGATGTTAAAGAAACAGTTCAAAATGAAAATATTACTGATCACACAACTATCGTTAATATAATCTATAACTACACAGTTAACAACAATATTAACTTAACAAACAGTAGTATTGAAAACCTTGCTACCAGTATTGAAGGAGTTCAAGCTGTACAAGGAGATGTAGAAAGTTATACAAGTCAAGTAACTGAATTTGTAGGAAATAATTCAGGTGACTTTTCATTAGACGGATTATTTAGCAAATTAGGCTTATAATCCTACTTTTTTCTTTTTTTAGGAATTTTTTTCATAAATAACCTTCTTCTGAGTCATGAAAATCATATTCTCAAAAGCAACATTTAATCGCCAATTATATATTGAACATTGCCCAAAATATAACAATTAAGTGATAAAAATGACCGGTGAGAAGAAAAGTGAGTGGAACAGTAACCTAACATTCATTTTGGCAATGATAGGTTCAGCGGTAGGATTAGGAAACATATGGCGATTCCCAAATGTATTATACTCAAACGGTGGCGGGTCATTCATGATACCCTATATCGTTTCATTATTCCTTTTGGGAATTTCCTTTGTATTGGTTGAATATGCTGTGGGATATAAATTCAAGACATCCCTTTCCAAGATTTTATACACTGTTCACAATAAACTGGAACCTGTAGCATGGTTTGTTTTGCTCATTGTATTTTTAATTACAACATATTATGTCTGTGTTGTCGGATGGGACCTGATATATGTTATCCTAAGCTTTACAAAGGCATGGGGTTCAAATCCAGACATATTCTTCTCACAAAGTGTCCTTCAGTCAAGCGATTCAATCAACGGAATATTTACGATAGTGCCTGCAGTTCTGGCTTCAGTTGCGGCAATCTGGTTTGCTTCATGGATGATTCTAAGAACAAATCTGAATGACGGAATAGGAAAGGTAAGTAAAATCCTATTGCCTCTGCTATGCATAATCGTTGTCGTTATCGTTGCATACTCCCTGACATTACCCGGAGCAGCTTCAGGATACACACAGATATTTTCACCGGACTGGTCTGCATTAGCCAATCCGAATGTATGGCTGGCCGCATTCGGACAGATCGTATTCTCATTAAGCTTAGGTATGGCGATTGCACTTACATATGCAAGTTACCTGCCTGAAGGGTCCAAACTTGTGGACAACGCATTGATTGTTGCATTTTCAAATTCAGGCTTTGAGGTATTTAACTCAATCGGAATATTCTCCATCCTGGGATTTATGGCCCTGACAAGCGGAATACCTTTTAATGATTTGGTGACTGAAGGAACAGGCCTTGCATTTGTAGTTTTCCCACAGGTATTTAATATAATGGGTCCTGCAGCATCAGTCATCGGACCGTTATTCTTCCTTTGCATTTTATTTGCAGGAATTACATCCATCATGGCTCTTCTTGAGGGAGTTTGTTATTCAATATCTGAAAAGTTCAATTTCTCACGTAAAAAATCAGCAACTGTCGTGTGTATCGTTGGAGTAGTTATATCATCCATCTTTGCAACAGGTGCTGGAAGTATGATTTTGGGAGTCTTTGATGCATTTTTAAACAACTTCGCATTGCTGTTTGCAGTACTGCTTGAATGCATTATCTTCGGCTGGGTATATGACTTCGATGAGCTTATAGCCACATTAAATGAAAACTCAAGAATTACAGTCGGGAAAACATGGAAAGCAGTTATCAAGTGCATATTGCCGATCTGCATTTTAGGTTTATGGATTCAGGGAATATATTCAACTCTTTCAACAGGCGACAGCATAAGCATTACAATAATGGCGATACTTACTGTCGTTCTGATTATCGTACCGTTCATATTCACGAAACTTCCCGCCAGAAATGACGATTTCTACAATAAAATTCAATAGCCAAATACTAAAAGATAGCTATTATTAAAATACATGAAACACAAATAATAGCTATTTTCATTAACCACATAATTATTTAAATTAAATCATGAATTAACATAATATTTTTTAACATTAGCCATCTACATCAAGTTTTAAATATTGATTAAAAGAAATAGAATTATAGTTACTATGAAGTGGAAAATAGGCAATGTAAAAATAGACAATCAGGTTGTTTTAGCACCAATGGCAGGAATATGCGATTCTGCATTCAGAAGAATAGTAAAATCCATGGGCTGCGGACTGATAGAAACGGAAATGGTTTCAACAAGAGCGATAATGCATCTGAACAGCAAGACCCAGGAAATGCTGATGATGACAGATTACGAGCGCCCGATTGCACAGCAGATATTCGGATCAGATCAAGAGTCATTTGAAATAGCGTCCAAATACATTGCAGAGAATATGAAACCTGACATCATTGACATCAACATGGGATGTCCGGTGACAAAGGTGGCAGTAAAGTCAGGAGCGGGAAGCGCACTTCTAAAAGATCCCAAAAAGGCGGGAGAAATCGTTGAAAGTGTGGTTAATAGCGTTGACATTCCGGTTACCGTAAAAATCAGAAGCGGATGGGATGAGAACAATGCTGTTGAAGTCGCCAGAATCATTGAAAAATCAGGAGCATCAGCGATTGCCGTTCATCCAAGAACCCGTCACGAAAGATACGACGTGAACGCCGACTGGTCAATAATTAAGGATGTTAAAGATGCAGTATCCATACCTGTTATAGGAAACGGAGATATATGGAGCTGCTATGATGCAAAAAGAATGCTTGATGAAACAGGATGTGACGCCATAATGATTGGAAGGGCCATCCTGGGAAATCCGTGGATAATCAGGCAATGCATAGAATACCTGGATTATGGAAAGGAACCCGAAAGAGTATCATCCAGAGAGAAATTTGAAATGTTTAAAAGACATGTCCGGCTGATTAAACAGGACAGCGACAATCCCAAAATCATTGCACATAAGCTAAGGACGAATGCAGCATACTACATGAAAAATCTTCACGGAAGCGTCGAAATAAAAAAGAAAATATTCCAGACGGAAACTGAAGAGGAACTCTTTGAACTGCTTGAAGAATATGTTAACTCATTGCGATATTAATCATCATGAATTAGCTTAATTAATGATACGGCACCGACCAGTGCAGTGAATGATTCGACAGCCACAGACGTAAAGTCAGATATTGCAAAGAAATAAATTATATAAATCAGGCTGTTGATAATGAAACTTAATTTTATAGGTTTGATTGATTTTAAAAGGAAATTGCATAATGTAATTTCAACAACAGCAATTACAGGCAAAAGTCCGACAAAGCCCAAAGTGTTTACATAAAGTCCCAAAGCAACAGTCACAATAAGAAAAACAGCAGTCCAGTTACGGGTCAGCCTGTCATAATATACCATAAGATTCCTGATGGCCGCAATCAGCATTGTGGTGATTCCCACCCATGAAAAAAAGAAAACTGACGAAATTGCAAGAATGAAAGCGTTTAAAAACTGATAGAAATATGCCTTTTTGGCATCGTTGATGTAATAGCTGATTATTAGAAAAATGCCTGCAAAAAGAGAAATGCCGTTACCGATTATGATGTTGGTTGCCAGATTCATTAATATTACATTGATTGCAAATGATATAAATAATTTAAATTTAGGCATGCCAAAATTTTTATATTGAAAATTAAATAATATAACTCAAGTGATTACTATGGGAATCTTCGACAATATGAGAAAACCGAAAGGAAAACTAGGAGAAATACAGCTAAAATCAATGAACAAGGAACATACACCAATTTCATTATGGGTTTTAAAACACCTTGACATTAAAGAAACAGACGTCATACTGGACATCGGCTGCGGCGGCGGAATAAACATAAACAGAATGGCTGAAAAGGCCAAAAAAGTTTATGGTGTGGATTACAGTGAAAAAAGCGTTAAGATATCCAAGGAGGTTAATGACGAGTTAATCAAACAGGGAAAGGTCGAAATAAAGCAGGGAAATGTGCAAAGTTTAGACTTTGAAGATGAAAGTTTCGATATTGTTACCGCTTTTGAAACAGTTTATTTCTGGCCAGATATTGAAAAATGCTTTGGAGAGGTTAAAAGAGTTTTAAAGCCTGGAGGAATATTTTTAATAGGCATGGAATCAAACGGATCAGAACACATAACCATGAAACTATCCGAAAAATTAATCGACATGACCGCCTATAACGACAAGGAACTTAAAACATTTTTACAGAACAATGATTATAGCAAGATTACAGTTTATTTGAAGGATTCTAAAAACAGAAAAGAAAAAATAATAACCGAAGAAGGCATCAGACTAATTGACGATGACTGGGATAACTTTTCCTTTTCAGACAGATTCCTGGAATGGATGTGTGTGATAGCCAAAAAATAATTGTTGCATAAAGCAACATTTATATATTTTAAAAACAAACAAATAACTATGAAAGACGTAGTTTTATTAACAGGTGCCGGACAAATTGGAATTGCAATAGCAAGAAGAATCGGACATGGCAAAAAAATCATAATCGGCGATAAAAACATCGATAATGCAGAAACAATATCAAAAATAATGACAGAAGCCGGATTTGACTGTGAAGCATATGAATGCGACATATCATCAAGAGATTCCATTAAAAACATAATTGATGAAGCTCAAAAATTTGGTGAAATAGCATACTTCATTAATGCTGCAGGAGTATCCCCTTCACAGGCCCCTATTGAAGCTATCCTGAAAGTTGACCTGTACGGAACAGCAGTTCTGCTTGAAGAGGTCGGAAAAGTAATCAGAAAAGGAGGAATCGGAGTAACCATATCCTCTCAATCAGGACACAGAATGAAACAGTTAGGTGCTGTAATCGATGAACAGCTGGCAATGACACCAACCGAAGAATTGCTTGATTTGGAAGTTTTACAGCCGGAAAACATTGAAGACACACTTCACGCATACCAGTTAGCAAAAAGATGCAATGTCAAAAGAGTGATGTATGAAGCATGCAACTGGGGAGAGCGCGGAGCCAGAATCAACTCAATATCACCGGGAATCATCGTGACCCCACTGGCTTTGGATGAATTCAACGGACCCAGAGGAGATTTCTACAAAAACATGTTTGCAAACTGCCCGTCAGGAAGACCTGGAACAGCAGATGAAGTCGCAAGTGTTGCAAAATTGCTTATGAGCGATGAAGGAGCATTCATCACAGGTTCAGACATCCTAATAGATGGCGGAGCAACAGCATCATACTTCTATGGAAAACTAAGACCTTAATCATAAATTATCCTTTCAGTGATTTCGACAGCTGAAGCGACCATTTTAGGAGGGAATTCTTAAACAGATTATTGCCTAATGCATACTGCACTCCTTCGGGAGTGCTGATATCACAGCTAAGCAAATCCTGCAAAGATATAATCAGTTTTGATTTTTGAACTCATCAAAACTTATCTGAAATCCCATCACATTTTCTCCTGCTTTCACCATATTTAAACCTAAAGCAATGCCTCGGCGCATTCCGCTTTCAAAACAAGCCCCCAGTCTTAAGGCTTCACCGGATAAATGCCAAACTCTTCACCGAACACTTCAGAAACTGACTGTGAACACAAATGTCCTCTTCATTGATTTTAGAAATGCAATCATTTCTCTACATATTCATTCTTAACTTCTGCAAACTCGCCGTCAACATACTTTAAAAGTTCCACTTCAGTTTCCCCAACACCCGAATCTATTAATGCAAATGTGGCAGTGTTTTCTAAATCATCCGTGTTTTTATCAATCCATGTTCCCTCATTTACAACGACTTTAGGTCTTGCGTAGCCATCATAAACCCGGTATGCCGGAAGGTGGGTATGTCCGAATACCACAACATCAACAGTCGGATCAAGGTCGAAATACTGCTTTTTGGAATAATCAATATAATAATCCTTGTTTAAAAGATTTTTTAAGCATTCAACCGGAGTGTTCGGTGAAGGGACAAAATTGCGCCTTTGAACTTCAGCCCAGTTTCTTTGAACATTTTTGTATAATTTGGCATAGATTCCGTCATCATGCTCACGTGGAATCAAATCATTGATTGAAAAGCTTGCCTTAAATCCATCAACAGCAACCTTAATGAATTCATCATCAAAAGACTCGTTTACCGGAAACATATTGAGCAAAACATTTTCCCAGACCTTGAAGTACACGTATGCTGCAAGCTGGTCTGCATCATCTGCAGAAGGCATAGGAATTTCATTGATTTCCTTTTCAACTTCAGGCATGCCCTCCATTAATGAAGTTACGCCAACCCTTGCAAAAAAGTATCCTGCAGGAAGAATAGGTTCCCCATATTCCACAAATTCGCTGTTGGTGAGGATATCCGGAGCGCAGAACATGTCATATCTGTGAGAGTGTTCGATTACAATTTCACCTCTCCTGCCTGTACGGTATCTTCCAAGACCTCTGACGTCCCTTGACTGGACTATTCCCGGCAATATGTCTTCCAAAGTCTTGTGTGACAGAGTCATGTCATGGTTACCAGGCACATAAACAAGCCTGATTCCTGAATCCATCAAGGACTTGAACTCATCAATGACATCCATATTGTTTTCGGCAACTTCCTTGTAGAATGCATCGCTGTCAGGATTTGTTTCATAATCCCCCGGCAAGTACCACTGGTCAAGGAAATCCCCATTTATTACAACTTCATCTGCCAGTTTTTCATTACGAATTTTCTTTAAAAATGAAATCAGCAAAGGTCTGTTTTTAACGTTTTCCGAAATTTCATCATCAATCCCTAAATGAATGTCACTAATCACTATAATTTTCATACAATCCATTCCAAAAAGTTAATTAATGTTATATTTAATTCAGAATAAGATAAATTTAATGATTAAATTTTGGTGGAAAAATTAAAAATCTTAAAAAATGTTTAAAAAATAAAAATTGAGAAGTAGAATTATTTCCTACCTCTTAAAAAAAAATAATGGAAGCTTATTAAGCTTTTATTTTAACCGTGTTTGCTTCAACTTCAAATAAGTAGTGGCCAGTTATTAGATATTCGCCAGGCTGTAAGTTGAAATGCAGTTTGCATTCACCATTATCATCGGTTGTGCAGTTATACACTATTCCGTAAATGTTGAATGACACTTCCTGATGAGGGGCAGGATTACCCTGTTCATCTAGAGTTTTTGCAACAAAGAGTGAATCATCACCGTAAGTCATCACAAGATCAGAAGTAACCAATCTAGGAAGAACCTTAATCAAGTTACCTGCAACACAATCCTTATAATAAGTTGTAATGATATACTCTCCAGGCTGGATATTAATATTCAACTGAGCATGTCCTGTTTCGTTAGTGTATCTTGTGTAGAAAACACCGTTGATGTTGAATTTAACTTCTTCACCTGCTTTAGCCCAGTTACCGTCAGCACCACGGACACGAACAACAAAGTGGGATCCGTTTCTATGATACTTGGTCAAATCACTGGACTCAATTAAAGTGAACACAGTAACAGTATTAGCCCTCTCTTCACCAGTGACTGGATTATAGGAAGTTAAAATATATGAACCTGCGTCAAGATTAATATTTAACTTAGCCCAACCGGTAGCATTGGTTGTACGATTATAGAACACACCATTAATATTGAATGTCACCATAGTATCTGCTAAAGGATTGCCTTCACTGTCAGTGAATAATGCCCAGAACTGAGTAGCATTCCTATAAACTTTCAACAAGTCATTAGCATAGATAGTATGTAAAATCTCAACAGTGGAGTTGACACTTTGAGCCTTGAAGTCGTTGTTTCCAGCGAAATCAACATTAACAGTATAGTTACCGCAATTCAAGTTCAATGCAATTGAAGCCTCACCGCCAGAAGTTGTTCTGGTATAGGAAACGCCATTAATTGTAATGACAACAGTAATGCCATCAACATTATTGCCCTTATCGTCCTTAGTGTAAACAACAAACCTGTCAGGACCGGAATAATACTTAACAACATCCGGAGCAGTGATAACAAGATCATGTCCCTTATCAATAGTAGCATTAACAGTTGCAGGAGCATATTTATCATCACCAGGATAAGCAACTTGAACATCATGTTTTCCGGCAGGTAAATTAGAAATATCAACAACAGCTTTACCATCAACTATAGGGACAGTGTAAGTTTTATTATCAATAGTAACTTCTAATTCGCCAGTTGCATCCTCAGGCAATTCAACAGTGACTTTATCATTGTCATAGGAAACGTCAATTGGATAATCTGAAATCTTAGGAACATTGATTACAGTAGAGTTGGAAGCTGGAGTGTATTTGTCATCACCACCATATTTAACGTCAACAGTGTGATTTCCAGGTTCTAAATCTGAAATATTCATTTTTGCAGTTCCGTTTTCAACCGGAATAATGTAATCTTTGCCATCTATTGTTACAGTCACATTACCTGTAGCATCATCCGGCAATTCAACTACAATTTCATCACCAGATACTTTTATATCGACTTCAGGAGCATTTCCACTGATAGTAAATGTTTCGACAGCTTGTTTTGAAGCGTATTTGTCATCACCAACATAAGTTACTGTAACATCATATGTTCCAGGTTTTAAATCTAAAGCCAGATCAAATTTAGCAGTACCGTTAGTCACATTGACATAATAACCTACACCATCAATATCAAGCAATACCACTCCATTGACATCAGATGGAAGTTTAACAACTATATCTGTTTTATCACCAACATTTATATCTTTAGCAGTGACATTGAATGGATAGTCTGACACTTTTGGAACATTGACAATATCGGAAGCAGAAGCTCCTGAATAGTTACCGTCACCAGAGTAAATAACTTCAACAGTATGATTACCCGGAGTCATATTACCAATTTGAACAGTAGCAGTACCGTTAGTCACATTAGTAACATTGTAGACCTTGCCGTCAATAACAACAGTCACATTACCAGTAGCATCCTCAGGCAACTCAACAGTAACGGTACCATTAGTTGCATTTTCTGGAATATCAATTTCAATTTCAATTTCAGGTTTTACTTTAGCATCAACAGTGAAACTGGTAGTATTTTCCCTAGGAGCATAGTAATCATCACCCAAGTATTTAGCAGTTACACCATATTTTCCATTAACTACATCTTTCAAGTATAATTTTGCTTGACCATTGCTTGCATTAGCATAATATCCAACATCACCAACATCAATCAATACAACACCATCTACATCAGTTGGTAAATAAACTGTAATTTCGACATCATGGCCATTGACAACAGCATCAACACTAATGTCATAGTCTGAAACTTTTGGAACTTCAATATTTGTAGTGTTGGAAACACCAGTGTAGTTACCGTCACCAGAGTAAATCACTTCAACAGTATGATTACCAGGCAAGATTTCAGTGATGTAAACAACTGCAGTACCGTTAGTCACATTAGTTACATTATATTCTTTACCGTCGATTATAACAGTCACATTACCAGTAGCATCCTCAGGCAATTTAACCACAAGAGTACCATTAGTACTATTATCCGGAAGATCAAGCACAAGATCAATACTATCAGATGAGTGAACCTTAGCTTTAACAGGGAATGTTGTAATATTGGATTTGGATGCA
>JAFUBV010000337.1 GCA_017460025.1 Methanobrevibacter sp.
GGATACTCCCTTAATATTAATTAATATAAATTATTGTAAGAATAATATAAATAACTTTCTATATTGCCCCATACAATATTCTAAGCTCATAGCAATATTTATTTCATTAGGTAATTTATTTATTGAAAGAAAATAACTGTTAGGAAATTTTCTTTCGAAATTTCCCAGTTAAATTATTTTGTAATATATTATCCATATTTTCTAAAAAAACTTAGCCATATACCTTTCAAGCTTTGAAGGATTGTTTAAAGCCTGACCAATGCCTGATGTCAAAACTATTGAAAAGGCTTCAATCAAATTGTCGTCATCAAGCCTTGAATCGATTTCACAGTCTAACTGTTCATAGTTCGGGGCCATATTAAGTGATGAAAACTCATCCTTGATGTCTTCTCTTAAATCATCATCAATGAACTTCTCAAAAATATCCTTGATGTCATAGGCAAGGGTGTTTGCTATGAGCAGGCAATACTGAATATCCTCTTTTGAATATAAGTGTGATATCTCATCAAGCTTATAGTTGAATGATGAGTAGTCCTGAAATCCGAAAAGGGCGAACCTTCCCTCAACCGTATGGGCACAGAACTCATCCATAAGATAGTTCAAATCATCCTCCAGAAGCATCTTTATGAAACTTGAAATGAGCGGGGTGTCATTTGTATCAATGATTTTCATAAGGATTTCCTTCAGGATTTTCTCGACAATGAAATGTGTCAGCTCATGGATGATTGATGTTATGATAAGCGGATTCGGCAGTCTGTCATCAATTTTAATTTTGTTGAATGCATATGATCCAAGAAGCCTTCCCCTTGATTTATAGGTGATATCTGTAAATGACTTTCCAAAAAGGAGAACCTTATCCTTTGTTTTTAAGCTGTTCAGATTTATAGAATTGTCCTTAATCGCATTTATTAGAATTAGCTGGCTTGACTGGGTGATGTTTTCAAGGATATCGTGATAGTCCGTGATTTTGATATCACATTTTATGATTTTTTCAATGTTTTCATCGGTGAAAAGCTCCTTGGGAGAGGTGATGCTTTTTGCATGATAGTTTTGTGTTGGATATGTAAATTCAATGTCTTTAACATTAAAGGATGATTCAGAGCCCTTGCTGTAAAATGCCCGTTCAGAATCATAGTTAAATTCCTTAAAAGGCCTTTGGGCAAAAATTACTGCCTCACCCTTTTGAATTTTAATGAAACGTGTGAATTCTTTTTGAAGCTTTCCATATATTGAAACTAAAAAGTCCAAATCGGTTGTGAGTTTAGCGTCATCTAATTCATTATAGCTATATTTTTTATTAATTATTGAATATGAATCATCAGAATAATTAAGTGTGAAATCATTTAAATCAATGGTCTTTAGAATACTTATCAATTCCAATTCGAGTGATGTATACTCAGAGTAAATTTCAAGCCTTGGAACAAGAGAAAGGTGAACTTCCGAATTTTCACAGTCAAAGTGGTACTCAATTTGGAGTGATTCCTGGGATGAATCAAAGGAATCATGGGTTATGCTGATCCACGGATTATCCGCCCAGCTGTTTTTTCCGCAGGATGCACTAATGGAAAAATCCTTTAAAACAGAAAATTCTTTTGCAGTATTCGTTGTGAATTTATGGACGAAATCATTTCTTTTGAATTCTTTTGATTTTTCAAAAGGATATGTGTCTAAAATCTCTCTAAAGTAATTTGCCAACGTCATTTTAATCACTCACGTTCCAATGCATCTAAGCATAACTGGATATTTTCTTTAATTGTCGGGTCATCCGGAAATAAATTATGTGCCTCCATAAAGCATTCCAAAGCGTCTTCGAAGTTTCCATTTTGGGAAAGCTCAACTCCACGATTGTTTAAATCAATTGCCTGCTGTTCCATTTGTGCCATGCCTGCAATTCCTGCTGCTATAAAAGGTAAAAAGCTAATAATATCACCACATTAAAACATTTTTTTCTTGTTTTTGAAAAACTACTCGATACCACCATAATGATTTTCAAATAACTTTTCAACATCACCTATTCTTGAGTAAGTGTCAGTTAACATGTCTAAAATATATAGATTATCATTATTTAAAATAATATTGGCTAAAAAATCCAAAGTTTTCTTTTCCTCACCTAAATTAAATATTCGTATTGCAATAGTATCCAGTTTATCCAGAATATAATCAAAAGAGTACCAATCATCTTTATCATATAACTCTTCAAGATAAATTATAAGCAAATCACATAATGTGAAAACCAAATCAAATTGTTTGTGTTCAATTAAAGAATCCATATCATCATCAATGAATTTTATTACATTGACTGAATTGGAAAATGACATTTTTAGCTTATTGATATAAAAATCATCATCAACTTCAGAATTGATGAATACTTTGAATCTGTTAAACAAATTAGCATCATTTGAGAATTCCTGAAGCAAAAATTTTCTCAAATCATCTTCACAAACGCCATTGAGGATATTTTCCACATTATGATTATGATTTAAAATCTCAGGATGATTATCTGCATAATATAGCGTTGCAGCCAAATGCTTGCAGTTGCCTTCATAAGGACAATCGCAATACATTGAAGTTATCTGATTATCTTTAAATGTAATTCTTAAGTTATAAAAATCATTTCCTCTTACATTGGCATCGATATGGTCGCCTGATGCATTTATTATTTCAACTGCATCTAATTCATAATAGTTTTGACCTCTTTCAAGGATTTGTTGTGAGAAATGTTTCTTCCAATCCATATTATCACAATATTATTGTTAAATCTTTTCTTCGCATACTCAAAACGAACTCTACCATTTATTAATGATAAATTATCATATCCTGAATAAAAGGATTTAATCCCATAAAGGTCTGATTAAATATAATTTCAATCCAATAAAGGTCTGATTTTAACATTTTCAATCCCATCAGGTCTGATTGTTAGTATAATATGTCTTTTCACGTATTAAACTGTTTCTAAATTAAAAATTTATCATTACTTTTGAAAATTTGGCCATGTATCTTTCAAGCTTTTGAGGATTGTTTACGGCCTCTCCAATACCGCTTGTCAGGACTATGGCGAATGCTTCAACCAAATAATCATCTTCAAGCCTGGAATCTATTTCCATCTCCAGTGCCTCATAATCCGGCCGGTCATTCAACTTAAAGAATTCGTCCTTGATGTCTTCCCTTAAATCCTCATCAATGAAATCCTCAAGAATGTCCTTGATGTCATATGCAAGAGTATTGGCTATGATTAATGAATATTGGATATCATCTTTTGAAAAGAGTTGTGAAATCTCATTTAATTTATAGTTGAATGATGAGTAATCCTGATATCCGTAAAGGGTGAATCTTCCCTCAACACTGTGGGCGCAATATTCATCCAGAAGGTAGTTTAAGTCATCCTCCAGAAGAATCTTTACAAAGCCCGAAATCAGTGGCGTGTCTGTGGTATTGAGAACTTTCATCAATATTTCCTTTAGGATTTTTTCAACAATAAAATGGGTCAGCTCATGGATTATTGATGTGATAATCAGTGCATTGGAAAGCCTGTCATCTATTCTGATTGTGTTAAATGAATATGATCCAAGAAGCCTTCCGACAGACTTGTATTCAACATCTGTGAATGATTTGGCTATCAGAAATATTTTATCACGAATTTTTAGACTGCTAAAATCCAAATTGTATTCATCAACGGTATTTTTGAA
>JAFUBV010000026.1 GCA_017460025.1 Methanobrevibacter sp.
AGACCTCTGCAGTATTGACTTTTGTCTGTTTTAAAAGCTTCCAATGTTTGGACGTAGATATTTTTAAATCTTTCAAGTTTAGGTTGAGCTCTTTCAATAGAACCTTCACTTCTTAGCCAAATGGTTACATCAAAACCACAATAAGCTGATTGGAGTGCAATTTGACTACCGAGAACTCCCCCTCCAGCAACTACAACTTTTTTAATACTCATTTTATTCACCACAATAGTTTACTTGTATACTAATCTATGGTTTAAAAAATATATAAATCTATTTATTAAGCTTTGCAGATTTGGAAGCAAGCTCCTGAAAAGTCTTGAAAAATTCTGAAGTTAAGTTATCAAATCCCATTTCACTTTCCCAATCGAAATTGATTTTTTTTATTACAGGAATGATATCCAAACCCTTTTGAGTCAATTTCAAAATATTGGCTCTGGAATCCTTAGATGATTTTTCCCTTAAAATATAGCCATTGGACTCTAACTTTTTAATAGCTTTGGTAATCGCACCTTTAGTTAGATATAAATCATCAGCCAAATCCTTTTGATTGATATCGTGATTCAGATGAATCCTTTCAATACATAATGCATGTATTAAATTCAAGTCATATCTGGCCAATTCATTATTTAAATAGGTTTTATGGTTCTTGTGAAAAATGAATAAAATATCTCCTAAACGGTTACAGTCATAAAACCCTTTGTTTTTAGAAGTCATTACTCTTATTTTGTAAAAAAAATTATTTAAATGTAATTAATTATTCATTCAAATAAGTTAACTACATCTTTCAATAGCTTTGGAATATCCAATTGCTGTGTGCAGTAATCGATACATGTTCCACATTCAGTACATGCAGAAGCGGGAGCATAAGTAACACTGGTAGTCCCATACAAAGCATGATTTGATTCCAAAGAATAGATTTTTTCACTGTTATACAAATTGAAGTAATCAGGAATAGGAATATTTGCTTCACATTCCTTTACACAATAATTACAGAAACTGCAATCAATTGCTGTGGTTTTTTTGATTTCACGAGCCATTTTCATAAGGAATCTGTGTTCTTCACGAGTAATCTCTTCAAAGTCCTTAAATGTTTCGCAGTTTTCCTTCATTTGGTCTAGTGAACCCATTCCACTTAAGACAACAGAAACATTATCCTGAGAACCTGCAAATCTTAATGCCCATTCAGCCATAGAAATGTCACCATAATCTTCAAATTGCTGTTTTACACAATCCGCAACATTGACAAGGGTTCCGCCCTTAATTGGCTCCATCACAACTACTTCAACACCATACTTTGTGCATAATTTATTGCATTTGTTTGACTGTATCCTCTGGTCGTTCCAGTCAAGATAATTTAACTGCAACTGAACGATGTCTATGATGTCGCCGTATTTTTCCAAAACCTCTTCAAGCAAATCTGCCTTGTCATGAAAACTTATACCTACTTTTAATGCTTTGCCTTCATCTTTGGCTTTCTTTAAGAATTCAAAACTGTTGTTTGATTCCGCCAATTCCATGAACACCCTATTAATGTTATGGATTAACAGAACATCCAAGTATTCTATGCCTAATCTTTCAAGCATTATATCCAAAAGCCTTTCGTTATCATCTTCTTTTGTCAATAACCAGGTAGGTATCTTGTCAGCTATTCTGAAAGATTGCCTAGGATATCTTTCAACCAACACTTTTTTCAATGCATCTTCTGATGTTTCTGCATGATAAGCATATGATGTGTCAAAGTAATCAAAACCCTGATCCATATAATAGCCAACCATTTTAGTGAATTCTTCCATATCAATAGATGCCGGATTATTTTCATCCGTTTGCGGAAGTCTCATTGCTCCAAAACCTAATATAACATCTTTCAAATTAATCCCTCAATATTATTTTGTATCTAATGACATATATAATTGTTGCACAAGTAAACAATTTGAATATATTTAAAATATAGTATTTTCCAAAAAATATTATAATGAATGCCAATGAAAATATTGAATCAATCACAGGAGACCCTAAAAAAGCCATAAATAAATTAGCCATCCCAACAATACTTTCAATGCTTCTGATGTTTTTGAATAATCTTATAGATAGCTTTTGGGTTTCAGGAATAAATACCGACGCATTGGCAGCCTTAGGATTCATTTCACCATTATATCTGGTAATCATAGGAATCGGAAGCGGCATCGGTGCCGGGGGAAACTCACTGATTTCAAGATATGTCGGAGCCTCAAGATTTGAAGATGCAAATAATGCAGTCATGCATACAATTATCCTGACACTTATTGTTTCTGTTGTGATTTTAATTGTAGGAATATTCTTTTTGGATGATTTGATAATTTTATTCGGTGCAGAGGATGTGTTGACATATTGCCTTGATTATGGAAGAATCATATTTTTGCTCAATATAGTATTTTTACTGCCAAATGTGACATCAAGCATCTTCAGAACGGAAGGAGATGTTAAAAGAGCAACAAAACCGCAGATTCTAACTGCAATACTTAACATGATTCTTGATCCGATTTTCATATATGCATTGAACTTGGGAATATTCGGAGCTGCAACAGCCACAATACTATCATCATTAATCGGATACATATGGATACTTTACTGGATTTACATTAAAAAGGACAGCTATTTTGAATTCAAATTAAGATATTACAGAAGAAAGCTCACAATATATAAGGAAATACTTGTAGTTTCCCTTCCGGCAAGCTTCGAGGAAATAATATTTTCAATAGTGGCCATAATTCTAAATTATCTGATTATAGTAACTGCAGGAGTTAATGAGGTGGCATCATTTACAATAGCCTGGAGATTCATCTCAATAGCATTCCTTCCATGCATGGCCATCGGAATAGCTACAATAACAGTGTCAGGAATAGCTTATGGTGCAAAAAATTCAAAAAACTTTGATACGACAATTAAATATTCCACACTTCTAAGCCTTATTTTTACACTGATAATATCTGCGATATTTTTCATCTTCGCTTATCCGTTGTGTGACCTGTTTAATTTCACATCAGGAAATTCTGAATTAGTGATAAGATCCTCAGAAATCCTTCAAATATTAGTGTTTTATAACTTTTTAATTCCATTTGGAGCAACTGCAGCATACACATACCAGGGAATTGGTTCAGGATTTAAATCATTGGGACTGACAATACTGCGAGAGCTGATATTGAGTATGTTTTTTGCATATTTGCTTGGAATACCACTCGAAATGGGAGTATTTGGAGTATACCTGGGAGCGATAATCGGAATGAACATCGGTTCTCTGGCAGGATTTGTTTGCATTCTAATTTACAATAGAAAATTTAAAGAAAAATATCCATGACCCTAAACAAGTTACAAAATATTTAAATTAACTTATTGACAATACATTATATAATAAATATGGAGGAGTAAAATATGGCTGATAAAAAATCACCTGCAGATAACTGGCCAGTAATTAGTGGAGATTACATTGTAGGAGACCCAGAAAGCCCCGTTGCTGTAACTACACTAGCTTCTCACATCGAAGCAGAATTAAGTGGAGCAGCTATTGCAGGACCATGTAAAACAGAAAATTTAGGAATTGAAAAAGTAGTGGCCAACATTATTTCCAATCCAAATATCAGATTTCTGATATTGGCCGGAGCTGAAGTGCAAGGCCACATTACAGGACAAAGCTTCATAGCATTACATGAAAATGGAGCAGATCCTGACAAAAAGAAAATTATTGGTGCAACCGGCGCAATCCCATTTGTTGAAAACGTACCTCTTGAAGGTGTTGAAAGATTTCAACAACAACTAGAAATTGTTAACTTGATTGACACAGAAGATGTTGGTGCAATCCAATCCAAAATCAATGAATGTGTTGAAAAGGATTCCGGCGCATATGAAGGTGAACCAATAGTAATGGAAGTCGATGAAGAAAATCAAAGATTAGTGATTGTCGATACAAAGAAAGAAGAAAAAGAAGATGAATCTTAAATAATGAGTGTTATTCACTCCTTATTTTACTTTTTTTGAATATTTCTCTTAAAAATCATATAATTCATTTATATCTAAATATGTAGTATCTGGTCAATTTTTGTATTTTCCAGTATTAATTCAGAATTTTTTTTAAAAACCTTATCCTCACTAACAAATGCCAAATCAGAAATATTATTTTTTACTGCAAGATCATGAGCATCCAAACATATTTTTAAATCAGATGTGTGGATATGAGGACTTAATACATTATATATTTCGTAATAATTGTCTAATCTCTTATGAATTGTCAGTTCTTTCATTAAGAAATCATATTTAATATGGAAATAGCTGTTAAAATCATATATGAATTTATTCAATCCTTTTTTGAATTCATCATTTGAAACACGAGCTTTATTTTCTGTTATGATATTCCATATTATTGATGAAAGATTATTGTTATTAAATTTAATGATCTCAACAGATTTTGTTAATTTTTGATAGTCCTCACAGGTAATATGTGGTCCAAGTTTATCGATTCTGTAATATGGCTCGATTAAAAAATTATTGAACTGATTTGAAAATTCTAAAAATATATTAGAGAATTCATATTCTACATTATTTGAAATGAACATTGAATCATTGCTAAAATAATCATTTAATTTGTATTCATCAAAATAGAATTTACTGAAAATTCTTTTAAACAAAAAATTAGTGTCAAAGAAGTAACTGGTCATAACCATCCTCTCCTATTTGTCTTAATAAGAGAATTTATAAATTTAAGTGCAATGCAATCAAATTGTTGACTATGTTTCATTTTCAAATCAGAATTATCTTGATATGAATAAAATTCATATTCTAATTTTATGATTTCCAATTCCTTATTTCTGAAATCTTTCCTGAAAGACCAATAACCTTCCTTTCCAATACCATAATCATCAATAATAACATTTTTAAATTCATTTATTTCCAATAATTTAATCATTATCTTTTTAATTATATCCAACTCATACCCTTTATTTTTGCAAAATTCCGTTAAGATTTTTAGTTTTAGGATAATAGTAATTTCTTCTTTTAAAATATATGAATTAGTTATAATAGATTCCACTTTTAAAAGATTATCCTTAAACACTTGAGTTATCTTATTTTCAAATTCAATAATTTCTATATTTTCCATTAATAAATTGGTGATAGTATCCTGTTCATCCTGTTCTAACATACAAATATATTGTTAATAAGTTGTTATTAATATTTTTGGAAGACATGAAAAAAACATGAACTTAAAGAGCATGCCAATATTGTTGACTTATTTCAGTGAAAACATTCATTTCAAATAAAACTAAAATCATTTA
The DNA here is from genome assembly GCA_017460025.1 of Methanobrevibacter sp. GTDB lineage: Archaea > Methanobacteriota > Methanobacteria > Methanobacteriales > Methanobacteriaceae > Methanocatella. Next base: position 5,304 of record JAFUBV010000026.1, read on the forward strand.
TTGATAACTTTTTATATTAAACTATACAATATTTTATTATGGATTTATTAACTATTGTTGTAACTTGTTTCAATGAAGAGACTTCCATTGGAATTTTATTTAAAGAGATTGAAAAAGCATTAGCCGGAATAAATTATGAAATTATTTTCGTTAATGATGGTTCAAATGACAATACATTAATAAATATTAAAGAAATAGCCAAGTTTAATTCTAATATTAAATATTTATCTTTTTCAAGGAATTTTGGAAAAGAATCTGCTTTATATGCGGGTTTGAAAAGTTCAAATGGAGATTTAGTTTGTGTTATGGATGTGGATTTGCAAGACCCTCCGGAACTGTTACCGCAAATGATTAAAATGATTGAAACTGAAGATTATGATATCGTTGCAACGAGAAGAGTCACAAGAGCTGGTGAACCGAAAATTCGATCAACATTTGCTCGTTTATTTTATAAAATATTCAATAAGATATCAAAAATAGATTTAGTTGATGGCGCTAGGGATTACAGGTTAATGACAAGACAGGTTGTTGATTCCATTTTGGAATTGAATGAATATAACCGTTTTTCAAAAGGTCTTTTTCAATGGGTAGGGTATAATACAAAATGGTTGGAATATGAAAACATTGAAAGAAGGTCTGGAGAAACTAGCTGGTCATTTTTTGGATTGCTTTCATATTCAATCGAAGGAATAATCGCATTCACTACAGTTCCTTTGTCAATATCAACATTTTTTGGTATTGTATTTTCTTTCATTGCATTCATTTTGATTATTTTCATTGTTATAAAAAATCTGTTATTTTCAGATCCTGTTGCAGGCTGGACATCAACAGTATGCATTATCCTACTTTTAGGCGGAATTCAACTATTTTCAATAGGAATCCTAGGAAAGTATCTGGAAAAAACATATACTGAAACAAAAAACCGTCCCATTTACATCATTAAAGAGTCAAACATAGATAAAGACAAAAAATAGTGTGATTCAACTTTTAGCTGAATTTATGAATATTTACTGAAAAATAGAATAATATGGATAATAAATTTAAGAACAATCATTATCCAAAAAATAGTTTTTTAATGCCCTCCAAAAACAGGAACGTTTATTTTATCAAGCAAATCGTCAATTTCATTTATTGTTGAAACAGACAATTTAACATCACCTGCCTTAAAATTGGACTTCATATTATCGATAGATGTAGTTCCTGGAATCGGAATAATGTAATCTTTTTTGCATATCATCCATGCCAGAGAAATTTGAGCCAGAGTTGCATTTTTATCACGAGCAATAGAAGTTAACAACTCCATCAACTGATTAGCGCTTTTAAAACCATCTTCACTATATTGAGGCATGTCATTTCTATAGTCAATGTCTTCAAAAGTGGAATTCGGATTATATAAACCTGTCAAAAATCCGTTGGCCATCGGAGAGAATGCAACGAATGTTACATCAAGCTCTTCACAAACAGGAAACAGATTTTCATGCCATCTTGCAAGCATGGAATATCTGTTTTGAATAGCAGATACTGGACATATTTCATTAGCTCTTCTCAAGTAGTCTTCTGTTGTCTCTGATATTCCCCATGCTCTAATCAAACCGTCATCAATTAATTTCTGCATTTCTTCTGCTACAACTTCTGGTTCGACTTTAGGGTCAATTCTGTGCTGATAATATAAATCCAGACAATCAATATCCAATCTTTCAAGAGTCCATCTTATTGATTTATGAATAGCTTCAGGAGATGAATCAGGAACAAGAGAAGTGCCATCAATCCTAATACCAAATTTAGATGCAATGACAACATCATTTCTGTAAGATTTTAAGGCTTCACCAACCAGTTCCTCATTATTGCTTATATCCCCTGACTTTGTCATGCCAACATAGACTTCAGCAGTATCAAAAAAATTATATCCTTCATTAAAAGATTCTTTTAAAAAATCAATTGCATAATCCCTTGAAACAGCACTGCCGTAAGCATGAGACAGTCCCATGCATCCCAATCCAACAGGATTTACAGATAAATCAGTTTTAGCAATTTTTCTTTTTTTCATTTTTACCATTTCTTTTGTTCCTTATCTGCCCTTTGCTGATTTTTTCTAACTTCAACCATTTCATCAAACCATTCAACCATTTCTGGGTCTGCATGGTCAAAGAACATACTGGATGACTTGTCTAAAGTTTTAATTTCATCCATATCTTCATCAGATAAAGTGAAATCAAATACATCGAAATTTTCAGCCATTCTTTCTTTGTGGGTTGATTTGCACAATACAACAACATCCCTTTGCATCAGCCACCTTAAGATTACCTGAGCTGCTGTTTTGTCGTATTTTTTACCAATGTTAACTAATGTTTCATTTGTAAACATACCTTGCATTCCTTCTCCGAAAGGAGCCCATGCAGCAATTTGAACGCCGTGCTTTTTCATATTTTCCTGTGCTTCATATTGGGCGTTGAATGGATTGGTTTCAACCTGATTGATGGCAGGAATGACTTTACGCCCAAAAAGACACATATCAGTCAATCGATCAGGATAGAAATTTGAAACACCGATCGCTTTGATTAATCCTTCTTCATATAAGTCTTCCAATGCACGATAAGCACCATAATAATCGGCAAATGGCTGATGCAACAATACTAAATCAATATAGTCCAAACCTAATTTCTCCAGAGATTCCAAAACTGAGGCTTTACACTTGTCATATCCATAGTTTTCAATCCAGACTTTTGTTGTGATGAATAACTCTTCCCTAGCTACATTACACTCAGCAATAGCCTGACCAACTTCCTTTTCATTGAAATAGCTTTGGGCAGTATCAATTGATCTGTAACCTACATCTATTGCATTGAGCACTGCATCTTTTGTTTCCTCTTGAGGGATTTGATAAACACCAAAACCAAGTTTTGGCATTTCAATTCCATTATTCAATGGGACATATTCCATTTTATCACCAAAATTAAGCAAGACTATTTATAACGAATTTGATGAATTCCGGATTGTCCACTTCTACAATTGGCACTCCAGTTTCCAATTCTTTGATTTTTTCCATGTCATCATCAGACAATTCAAAATCAAATACATCTGCATTTTCAATCATTCTTGATTCTTTAGTGGATTTAGGGAAAACTACGATTCCCCTTTGAATCAGCCATCTTAAGATAACCTGTGCTGAGGACTTGTCATATTTTTCACCGATTTCAACTAAAATTGGATTTGTGAATATTCCGTCTTTTCCTTCAGCTAATGGTCCCCATGCCTCCACTACAGCATCAAATTGCTTGTGGAATTCTTCTGTTCCTTCCTGTTGGAAAAATGGATTGACTTCAATCTGATTTACCATAGGGGTGATTTCTGAGTTTAATGCCAAGTCTGTGAAACGTCCCTGAGTGAAATTACATACGCCAATAGCTTTGATTTTTCCTTCTTTGTAAAGATCTTCCACTGCTCTCCAGGTTGAATATACATCACCCATGCATTGGTGGAGAAGGTATAAATCAATATAATCAGTTTGTAATTTGTCTAAAGATTCCTGGAATGCTTTTTTAGTTTCTTCGTAACCGTATGATGAAACCCATACTTTGGTGGTTAAGAATAATTCTTCTCTTGCGATTCCTGATTCATTTATTGCTTCACCGATTTCTGCTTCATTGAAATATGCTTGTGCAGTATCAAAATGTCTGTAACCGAGTTCAATTGCTTTTTTTACTACATCTTTTGTTTCTTCTGGAGGTATTTGAAATACACCGAATCCTAATTGTGGTATTTCAACACCGTTTGATAAAGTTATATATTCCATTTTTTCACCTAAATTAAAATATATTTTTTTCTAAATATAAATGTTTCCATAGGAAACAATTTTCTTATGAAAACTATTTATATGTCAATTCATAAAAATAATTATCATGAGCTTACCTGGTCAGTTTAAAGAGGAAAATTACGAAAACATACTCATTTATCATTATGTTGAAGAATTAGTAAGCGACTTTAGCAATTACAGTATTGAACACTTTAATGATGATGACATAACCCTAACTGAATTGCCGTTTCTTTTAAGAATTCGTTTTGTAGATAAAAGCACACAAAAAGATTTGGTGAGATTATTTAAAGTGAGTGACGGATATACTGCAAAACTGCTTAAAAGATTTGAAGACAAAGGATTCATTACACGACATGAAGATCCAGAAAACAGAAGACGAAAAATTGTTAGACTAACCGATAAAGGATGTGAAAAAACAGACGAAATACTTGATTACATCAACAGCTGGGAAGAACAACGCAGAACAAAATTAAGTGATGAAGAGTTTAAAACACTTAAAAAACTATTATTTAAATATTTAATTTAAGATTAACATGAAAGCTGAAAGATGTCCGAACTGCAATAAGATAATAAGTCCTCATGAGCGAATATGCAGCAATTGCGGGGAAAAGCTAAATAATCAGACAATCAACAAAATGAACAATATCTACCACACAAGCAACATTGCAACATTATGGTTTTTCTTGTTCTTTTTCATATGGGCTGTGCTTTTCGCATTATTTGACTGGATTATAGCCACAGTAATCTCAGCAGCACTAGTCATTATTTTCCTTGCAGTAAAACTTAAGCATTAAGCGAATAGATTATTGATCTAACTATTGTAATCAAACAACAAATACTAATAGCTATGGGATAGCCCATTAATGCAACGACAAATCCGACAATTAAAAATATTGAAGGAATTATGATTGCATTTTTCAAATCCAATGCATTGACTAAAAACTCATTATGTGAATTTATATCCAACAATGATCTGGACATCCCATATAAGATTATATTGATTAAAATGAAATCCAATCCGTACAATACTTGTGAAAGTAAAGAAAATGGATTATTGGAAACAAAAGTCGTTAAATATGGTAT
>JAFUBV010000338.1 GCA_017460025.1 Methanobrevibacter sp.
ATTTCAGTGGTGTGCTTGCAATATTTATTTTCGGTATTCAAAGTGTTGTTGGAGCTGTAAAATCAATTAGGAGTAAAAATTAAGGTGATAAGATGGATTTTAAAGAGTATGCTCCTTTCGCTGGTTTACTTATTTTTGGAAACATTGAAAATTTAATTTTAGCTTCACAAGGTGCTGTTGCTGGTGTTAATCCAGTTATTTTGGGTGGATTAAGTTTAATTGCAGTTATTATTTGGTTTTTAATTGGAACTTATGGAACCAAGATGGCTATTAAATATGCGGATTATATTGAAATTATTGGTGGGGTTGCAATAATAATTTTAGGTATACAGTCCATGTTAGAAGCTTTCGGAATTATTTAAGATTGTTTATTTATAAAAAATATTAATAAGCAATCTTTTAATTGCTTGTTTTTTAAATTAAGTATTTTTAATAGTTATTATATTGGAAACACTTAATTCATTATACATACTTGTTATTATGTATTTTCCTGCCTGTAAATTAATATTTAGATTAGCAACACCGTCTGAATCAGTTAACCTTTCATAAAATACACCATTAATATTAAAAGTAACTTTAACGCCGGGTTTAATGGCACCTATGTCATCCACTATTGTTGCCTTAAATTTGGAGCCGTCTTTATAAGTCATTTCAAGATTATTTGTTTTAATGGTAGTTAAGACATTGATTATATTTGAGGCTCTTGAGGATTCATATTCGGCAGTGATGATATATATGCCTGGATCAAGGTTAATGTTTAAGCCTGCAATACCTTCTGAATCTGTTAATCTGTTATAGAATACTCCATTTATATTAAAAATAATATTTGCATTAGAAATTGGTGAGCCATGTTCATCCAATAATTTTACAGAATATTTTGAAGCGTTTCTATAATATTTAGTCAAATCGTGATTGTCCGTTAATCTGGAAAGTACTGTAATTGTATTTCCAACACTTTCTCCAGTTATCGGATTTGTAATTGTTAGTATATAGACTCCAGGATCCAGATTTATGTTTAATGTAACAATGCCTTCTGCATTAGATGTTCTTTTATAAAACACTCCGTTGATATTCATTTCAACTTCTTTATTTGATAGTTTATTTCCATCAGCGTCTAAAATGGTTGCATAGTACTGAGTTCCATTTCTAAAGTATTTCGTCACATCATTAGATAATATGCTAGGTTTAATACTCACTGAAACTTCTTTCATTGATTCGATATAATTTTTATTACCAATAAATCGTAGTACTGTTGTGTAATTGCCTGAATTCAAACCAATATTTAATGAAATTGATCCATTTTCATCTGTGGTTCTTTTGTATGTAATGCCGTTGATTTCAATTAAAACTGACTGGTTTGATATTATATTTCTGTTTGAATCGATAAGTGTTGCTTTTAAGCGAGTGCCGTCTTTATACTGCATGAGGATGTTATCTGCATCAATAACTGTTCTAATCTGGTCAATGGTAACATCATCTTCAATTGAAAGAGTTTTATATGTGGTTTTGTTAAATAATGCTTTTATGGAGTAATTGCCTAAATCTAAATCATTTATGTTTAAAATTGCGATTCCATTTGTAGTGTTGATTATGTATTCCTCATTATTTATCTTTAAACTAATGCTTTCATTCAAGTCGGATAATTTAACTTTGATTGTCACATTATTGATGTTTTTGGAAATGTCTAAACTCATATTCGCGTCATTGAGAAATACTTTAAATGATAATGGAATGTTAAATCCATTATAATTATTGTTTCCGCTAAAAATAAGGTTTCCGTTATAGGTTCCAACATCTAAAACATCAGGTATCACATACATTGAATTTGAATTGACAGGATATTTTCCATTGTTTATATTCAATGTTAATATGGCATTGATTTTTTCACTGTTAACTCCTGTTAAACTATTTTTAAATAAAATATCATTAGTATAAAGGGTATCAGATATATTAAATGCTATATATGGATTAATTTTATTAATATTTACTGTGATTCTTTTTGAAATCTCATTATAATTATTATTTCCTTTAAAAACAGCATTAATCTGATAATTTGATGCGTTTAGGATAATTGGGATAGTAAAATCATCATTGGATTTGAAAGTATAGTTTGCATTATCAATATTCAGGATTATGTTTTCATTTAACTTCAGATTATCGGCTACCAGTTTAATGTTTCCTTTAATATATTCTCCATAATTGATATCGGATACATCCAATTCAAGTTGTGGTGTGGCTTTATTTATTGTAAATGATATTTTCTGAGTATTTGCATTGAAATTATTGGTTCCGTTAAAAGTTAAGATTGCTTCATGAACTCCAGCATTCAATAAATCAGGAATCTTATATGTTGTCATTGGTTTTATGGAATATGCTTTGCCGTCTATATTGAGAGTTAATTCATAGTTAAGGTTATTGCTTATGGATACGAGATTGCCATAGTCAATATTTTCAATATTTAAGTTTAAGGCCACATTCGCTTTATTGATTGAAAAGTCTGAATATGCATAATTGGAATTATAGTTGCCATTTCCTTTGAAGGATATCTTAGCAATGTAATCGGATGCATCCAATGTTTTTGGAAGTGTAAACTGTGTGTTGGAGGGGATTTCGTATTTGTTATTATTTATTTCTAAAATTAGTTTTTCGTCTATTGTTTTGTTGTTTGAATCTGATAGGTATGTGTTGATAACTGTCTTGTCACCGTAAGTGGTGTTTTCAATTGTTAATTTGATGTTAACATCGCTTTTTGATATGGTGAATCTGACTGTTTTATTTATTGGGTTATAGTTTTGATTTCCTTTGAAAATTATTGTAGCATCATATGAGGATGCGTCCAAGGTCTTTGGAAGCATATATTTTTCTTTGAATGCATAATTTTCATTATTCATATTTAAAATCAATTCATCATTTATTTTGACATTTCCAAGACCTGTTAGCTCGGCTTTGATTATTAACTCATCACCATATTTGATGTTATTAATATTTGCCTCTAAATTCGGATTAATTTTAGAAATTTCAACTGTTGTAGATATATTTTTGTTATTATAATATTCATTTCCTTTATAATAAATAGAAACTAGATAATTTGATGCATTTAAAGCAATAGGAAGTTTAAATTTATTATTTGCCATAATTGTATAATTTTTTTCATCAATATTTAATGTAACATAATCATTAATCAGTTTGGAATCTGACATTAGGGAAACATCGAAAACTAAGTCTTCTCCATATGAAATGTCTTCAACTTTAACTTTCAGTTCGACATCTTTTTTACTTATGGTGATGTTGTGGCGAACTTCAGTATTATTAAAGATATCATTGCCTTCATAAACGACTTTGATTTCATAAACTCCTGTCGGGATCATGTCTGGTACAGTAAATATGCTATTGGGGGTTATATTGTAGGTAAAATCACCAATGCTTAAAATGACACGGTCATTTATCAATCCGGATTTATTAAACAATGAAACATTAAAAGCCAAATTGTCACAATAATATTCATCACAAAAATCAACATCCAATTTGGTGGCATATTTTGTTATATTTATTCTTAACTCTCCGTTTGATGAGAGATAATGGGTATTGTTTTGATATGTTGCATTTATTTTATTAATGCCAATATTCAGGCCATTAATTGATAAATTAATAATTCCCTCAGCAAGACTTTTATTGTATCTTTCGTTTTCATATTCTAAAATAACATATCCTTCTTTAATATGGTGTCCGTATTGATCTTTAACTTCAACTGAAACATTAACGTTATTTCCATCTCTTGAAATCTCTTTTATGGATGTTGTGGTTGTCAGATTAAATATTGTAAATGACTTAATGCAGGCTACCTGAGAGTTATAGTGATGTCCCCTGTCAGACAGATTAATTGTATAGTCATATAAATCAATCCAGTTAATTCCATCATAGCTTATGAATGAAATGTTTGGATAGTAATGTGTTCTTGATGATGAAACTCTTTCTGAAATAGGAATCCAAGCTTCAGATGGTGTGGTTATTTTTAAAACGATTTTGAACAAATCATTTTTATAAATTGGAATGAATTCATTAAGATTGATGGTGAAATATCCGGAAATTGAACTGCCGTTCTGCGTTAATTTCAATTCATCATTGACATATACGTTTACAGTATAATTTGACTCGATATTGAAGTAGGTTGAAAATGCTGCGATTATTTCGTCTGATGTTGAATTGAAAATGTTTTGATACCAGACTGTGCTTTGGTTTGTCAAAAGGTAATCAGTAATTCCAACAACGTCATATTGGTAGTTTTTATCATATTTTACAGTATCGTTGAAAATAAATGTAAATGATGATTTCTCATCGCCCACTCTTGCACAGGTGGTATCGTAATATGAGACATAAAAATATCCATTGTCTCCCCATCCGGTTCCCCAGCTATTCTTGCAAATCCAGGCTCCGTCAGCAGGAGGTTTTTTCCCAGAAAATTTATCTTTAGAAAAATTGTCGTCCCATCCAACAATCACGACAGCATGGTTTATGGATGATGAGGTACTGTATTGGTATCGGCTTCCTGTTCCATATATTCCAGTAAAAACACCCCCATAATTTAAAATAGCTTTTTTTATCGCATCATTATCTGTAAAATTGGATCTGCCTAAGTAAACTATGTTTTGAATATGGAAAATATTATTAATTAAAGGAGATATTCTTGTATTGATAACATATTTGTCATCGGATTCATTTATGGGACCTAACCAACTTGCAAGATATCCTATTCCCATTTCATTATAGCCTCCAGTGTTGGTATCCATATTCCATCCGTAATCTGAAAATAGAGCAATTAGG
>JAFUBV010000339.1 GCA_017460025.1 Methanobrevibacter sp.
ATGGTACTTTAGCTAATTCCACTTTTAATAATTGTTCCGTTAATAATAATGGTGGTGCAGTTTATTGGAATGCTGTTAATGGTACTATAACTGATTCTAATTTCATCAACTGTTCTGCTAATAAGGGTGGTGCACTTATCTGGTTTAGAGAAAATGGTAATTTATCCAGTTCCAATTTTACAGACTGTTCTGCTACTACTGAAGGTGGTGCTGTATACTTTAATGGAGAAAATGGTACTGTTAATGATTCAAACTTCACAGACTGTTCTGCTAATGATGGTGGTGCAGTTTACTGGTTTGGTAGTGATGGTACTTTATCTAATTACACTTTTGATAATTGTTCCGCTGATTCTGATGGTGGTGCAGTTAATTGGGATGGAGTTAATGGTACTTTAACAGATTCTAATTTCACAGACTGTTCTGCCGGTACTGATGGTGGTGCAGTTATGTGGTTTGGTGATGACGGTACTTTAGCTAATTCCACTTTCATCAATAACACTGCTAAGCGAGATGGTGGTGCTGTCGAATGGGATGGAGATAATGGTAATTTAATCAATTCTAATTTCACCGATAACACTGCTAATGGTAACGGTGGTGCAGTTTACTGGTATGGTGATAATGGTACTTTGTCCGGTTCCAATTTCACAGATTGTTCTGCTGTAAATGGAGGTGCGATCTATTGGGATTCTGAAGATGGATTAATCAATGATTCCTACTTTGATGATAATACTGGAAATTGGAGAAATATCTATCTGACAAATCCTGATGATGTCACCGTTTCAAATAACACTTTTGCAGATACTGTTGCAACAATCAAATTAAATTCAAAAATAATCTATGGAAACAATGAGACTTTCAACGGTACTTATGATACTGGTGTAAATATCAACAAAACCATGAATTATACTGTCAATACGACAGCTGAGTATTATGATTTGAATGTTACATTAACAGGCAATGTTGATGAAGAAGTATACTCTAATTATAATGTCACAAAACCGAATGTAGGATGGCATGAAATTATATTGGGTAATACTGACACATTCAACAATGTTTATCTGTTCAGCAAACCTGATGGTATATTTGAAGTTATCAAAGCCAATTCAAGTGTTGAAGTTGGCGATGATGAAGTTCAATATAATGGCACTGCAAATGTGACTTTGACTGTGACTAATGCTACAGACATTAAAGTTACTATTAAAGATTCCAAGGGCAATAACATAACATCTACGGTAAATATTGTTGTCGATGAAGATTATACTTATATTTTAGTAGGTAATCTTCCATCAGGTAACTATACAATCAATGTTACAGCTGTCCCTGACGATAATCATAATCCATCTTCAGATGTAGGTGATATTAAAGTATTACCTGCACCATCTGTTGTTATTGTTGGAAATGATACAATTGTCTATGATTCAACTGCAAATGTGACTGTTAGTGTAGTGAATGGTACTTTCACTAAAGATGATGTCAAAATCTTTAAAGATGATGTGGAGATTACCAATGCTACAGTTGATGTTGTTGACGATATAATTTACGTTTCCGGTTTGGATGTGGGCAACTATACTGTCTATGTAACAAGCACTGTTGATGAAAATCACACCAGTGCTACATCTTCAGGTTGGATTAATGTAACTAAGGCTAATTCCACTGTTGCATTTAACAATACTACTGTTGTTTATGGTGATGAGATCACTATTCCAGTAGTAACTGAAAATTCTACTGCAGGTCCTGTAATCGTTACTGTTAAAGATAAGGATAATAATACTGTTGATGTTACTGTAATAGATGATGTTATTGTTTTACCGGAAAACATAGATGTGGGCGTATATAATGTTGTAGTTACAACCAATGTGACAGGCAATTATAACAATGCTACTTCATAAGGATGGATTAATGTAACTAAGGCTAATTCCACTGTTGCATTTAACAATACTACTG
>JAFUBV010000027.1 GCA_017460025.1 Methanobrevibacter sp.
GAAAATCAATTAAAGAAATTACTTCTCAGGGATTTAATGCTGAAATTTTAAGTTTTTCCAGACCTTTAACTACAGATATCAATTACTGTTTAGATTGTGATGTGGATGCGGTTAATTTGGTTGTACCTACTTCAGATTTGCATATTTTTGATAAATTAAAAATCACTAAAGATGAACTTATTGAGATGTCTAATTCTGCTGTTGACTATTGTAAGGATCATGGTCTTATTGTGGAATTATCCGCAGAGGATGCATCTCGAAGTAATGTTAATTTTTTAAAGAATGTCTTTTTAAACGCAATCGATCATGGTGCAGATAGGGTTTGCGTATGCGATACTGTCGGTATTTTAACGCCTGATACATCTTTTGAACTTTTCAACAGTTTGAGTGATATCACAGTACCTATTTCCTGTCATTGCCACAATGATTTCGGACTTGCTGTTGCCAATACCTTGTCCGCTATTAAAGGCGGTGCAGTTGAGTTCCATTCCACTGTCAATGGAATAGGTGAACGTGCTGGTAACACTTCTTTTGAAGAGTGTGTAGTTAGTATTGACAGATTATTGCCTGATTTTTCCACTGATATTAAGATTCATGAAATTTATTCCATTTCAAAACTTGTTGCTCGTTTAACGGGTGTTTACATCCAACCCAATAAGGCAATTGTTGGTGAAAATGCTTTTGCTCATGAATCAGGAATTCATTCCGATGGCATTATTAAGAATTCCGCCACTTATGAACCTATGACTCCTGAGCTTGTAGGCAGAAGGCGTAAATTTATCATTGGAAAGCATATGGGTACTCATGGCCTTGACTCCAGATTAAAGGAATTAGGTTTAAATGTCGATAAGAATCAGCTTCAGCAAATCTGCAACAATATTAAAGAACTTGCTGATAAGGGCAAGACTGTCACTGATGTTGATTTGCAGGCAATTGCAGATAATGTTTTGGATATCAATCATGAGGATAGAATTAAACTTGAAGATGTTACTATTGCTTCAGGAAATAAGGTAATGCCTACTGCTTCTGTTAAATTAAATATTGACGGTGAAGAAATATTAAATGCCGGTGTGGGTATAGGTCCTGTTGATGCGGCAATAAATGCGATTAATTCCCTTGAAATATTTAATGACATTGATTTTATAGAATATCACGTAGATGCTATTACCGGCGGTACTGATGCTATTATTGATGTTATAGTCAAACTTCAGAAAGGTGATCGTATTATTTCTGCTAGGGGTACTGAGCCGGATATTATTGATGCTAGTGTAAAAGCTTATATTTCAGGAGTTAACAGGCTGCTTCAGGAGTAATTATTATGAATTTACAGATTTTAGGTTTTAAGGGAGAAATAACATCCGTAGATGAAACTTTATCCAGAATTAATTCCATGAAAAAAGATGGTGAAATTATCCAGCTTTTAAATGCCGATGCTGTTGCAGGTGTAAGACACATACAGCATGGTGTAAATCAGGCTTTTCTTGCTTTTCAGAGAAATCAGAATCTTGCCAATGATTTGAGTGTTGAAATTTGTCTTAGATGTTCCGCCCAAAGACAGATTTCCCGTGCCTTTGAGTTATTGGGTTTAAAAGAAGGATTTATGAATTTATGTGTTATTCTTATAGATTGTGATGATTATATCTCAGAGTTATCTTCAATATTTGATTTGGATGAAAGTGTCCTTAATCCTGATGTCGATAAATTAAGGGATATCTATTCAATCAGTGATGAAGAATTGGAAATCATGGATGTTGAGGACATATTGATTGATAGAATTTCTAGGCTTGTTGCAGATTATTAACCGCATCAATTATCTCGTCCAGATATTCCTGTTTCAGACAGTTATAATTCAGATTTTTAATTTCTATGGAAATGGCTTTTGTTTTTACCCTATTGTAATTTGGACACTTGTTGATGAATCCGCTTTTATTTATCGGTAATTGCTTTTTCAGTTCCCAAGTTTTTTACTTAGGATTATCATCTTTAATAATTAAATTAACGCCTCTTTTTTTATTATGTATTGCACTTGAAATATGTTTTTTTAAATACTTTGTTGCATTTAATGTAAGTTGCAGATTACTTTTAACACTTTTGAGTTCTTCATGTATACCACTTGATATAATCTCATTACTTTTGCTTAATTTTAATGGCAATGAAGTTTTTTTGAATAAATCATCATCATTGCTTGCAATAAATCCTCCAGATCCAACATTGATTATTTTAGGTTGGCCTGTTGAAGCGATAATGATATCTGAATATCTGCAATTTCCCAATAATTCTTTTTCATCCCCAATTCCTGCAGATGCATCTTCAATAGTGGTTATTCCATTATTTTTACAGTATTTGGAAATGGATTTCACATCCTGCTCTGCACAATAGCCTGCAAAGCTTGTAAATATCAATGCTGAATTATCTGGAATATTCATTTCATCCATATCTTTCGGACTGATAAGTCCCAAATCAGTTTCAAGGCTAAGAATATTCTTTCCCAAAAATTTGGCAATCTGTTTAAATCCATGCCAACCTCCCTGATCGGGTATTATGATGCTTCCTTCAATGGAGCTTAATGCTACAAATATGCTATTGTTTCCGCTTGAAGTAATTTTTGCTGATTCCGCATTGGTTAATTTTTTTATCTCTTCTTCACATTTCTTTTCAAAATCAGTGTCTTTAAGCTTTCCTGATGCAACATCACACATAATCTTTTCAGTTTCTTTTTTAGGGGTTTTGAACTCAAACATCATATTATCATTTCTTAAAGTACATATCTAATGTGGTTTGTTTCGTGTGAAGCATTTCATTCATCAATGTGCCCTGCTTCACATATTTGCTAATGTGGATTGTCAGTTTAGTTCCACTATATTTTAGTGCTTCATTCAATGTTTCGAATTCTTTATATGGTTTCATCATCGCTTCTTTGATATTTTCCCTCACATTAAATACTCCTAACGGAACATATCCTTCATAAGCTTCTCTTAAAATTAATAATCCTGATTGCTTTTTATTTTTCAGCAAGTAATCGAGCACTGCCATTTTAGCAGTGTAATAGCATCCGCCAACAATCGAATACTCTTTTTTTCCACCATTTGTTTCATAATCGGAATATATCAACTCTTCATTTCCCATAATCTTAATGAATGCTTCATACCATTCATATTGCCATTCTGTTGGTGTTAAAATAATGACATAGTAGTTATTTAGACTTCCGAATTCATAGACTCGGTAGGTGTCAATTTTTTCGAATTTTCTCACTTCTTTGAGGAATTGGTCTGCCAGTGTTGAATCGCATGCAGTAATTGACCATCTTGTTGGAACCAATTTTCTTTTGTTTTTGGTACCTATTGCTCCAACTGAAAATGCCTTTTGCATTGCAGTAAATGGAACATCTTTATTATGTAAATTAACGACTGCATCACTTGCTTTCAAATCGGTGTCGTAAAAAGTCTTTTCAAGTTGCCTGTCCCATTTTACAGCATCTATATCAAATTTTTCAATGACTGCGCTTGGGCCGTGGGGCATGCTGTCTTCTGTAAGCATTGATCCGGTAGGTGTCCTTCCGAAAGTGGCTTCACTGTCAATTGATTTTGATGCCAGTGATATGTCCTGTAATTTTTCAACGAAGGGATTTTCCAAATCATCTATTTTAATCAGCTGTTTTCCACGAACAAGATTCATACGATAGTTAATGATATCCTCCTGTTGCTTGTTCTGGCCAATCCATGATTCAGGTGAATCCATGATTGATGTGTCACCGGCTTCACCTACCATCATAGGTCCGGCATAAACTTTGGGATAGGACCATCGTCCAATGAAAACTGATGGCGGAGTGCTTCCTTCAAGATTTTTTCCAACTTTAACAGATTTCATTTGAATTTGTTCTGTTAATTTGGCTAAATATGCATTTTTAGATGTAA
>JAFUBV010000340.1 GCA_017460025.1 Methanobrevibacter sp.
TTAGGATTACCACATTTGGTACAATCCATACTCTCACCTACATTTGCTCCACAAATTGAGCTAATTGATTAAGCGTATTAACTTCAAACACATGTGCTCCCGCATCTTCATAAAGGGAAACACAGCTGTCAACAATATCCCATTTATTTCTATCTTCAGGATTTAATATGACGACTTTTTTAGAATCACGAACCATTTCTTCAACCACGTGCACACTGGCAGGAATTCCATTTTGTTTTGGTCCTGACCAATCCCTGCAATCAGACAATATGATAACATAGGATTTGTTATTGAGATTTGCCTTTTCCTGAAATTGTTTGAATGCAGAGTACATGTCAGATGTTCCGTGAACCATCATATTCTTTACTCTTAAATCTTTGACCTTGACAAACGAATCTATAAGATATTCCTCTTTTAGGGCATCGGTTGTTTCAATGACCTTATTGTCAAACTCAAAAGTTCTTGAATGCTTAAATGCAGTCTGTGCTGAAAACATCAGCATGAAAAACCAGCTACTGATCCATTCACAGGATCCGCTGATGTCATTTAAGAATAAATGTTCATTTTTATGTGGTCTTGGCTTAGCCTTGACAAGTTCTATTGGAACACCACCATATTTCAGATTGGCACGTATAGTTCTTCTCATATCGATTTTATTGGAAGATGTTCTTATTTTACGTCTTGAACGTTTATTTGCAATTTTTCTACCTAATCTTTGACATATTTCAAGCATTCTAGGGTCAAATCTGTTAAGCTTAGTTAAATCCTTGTTCATCAGTTCTCCGTCACGCTCAAGTTCCTTAACTTCATCCAATAACGGTTGGCCAGACAACATTTTCAATTTTTCATTGCTCATTTTAGCTTCATGAACTTTCCTATAGGTATTGTTCTGCTTTTTAATGATATATTTATTGGACTTAGGTCCTGTACCCTTATAGGCCTTACCCCTTTCCGGAAGATTATCCTCATCGGACTTCTCTTTTTCTTTTTTGAAAATTTCTTCAAAAATCTTATTGAATTTAGGGATATCATACCTGTCTTTTACATAAATTGCCCTTAAGGCAGTTCTAAGCAAATCCCTATCTGATTCACCTAGCTGAAGATATACTTCACTGGCAGAATATGTGCTCCTGATACTGACCGGAAGACCAGCATTTCTTAATTGACTAGATAAAGTTGCAATTTTATTTATCATGTTAATATTTCCTGTCTAGGACATCCTTAATAACACGTTTTTTATCACTTTCAGTTTTGATAGCTACACCAATACTGTCCTTCATAGCATCAGATGTATTTCTACTTTTTAAGTTAGAAACTGATTTCACCCAGTCAACAGTTCCCCTAACTGAAGGCTTTTTAAGCAAATTAAGATTTCTGATTTCATGAACAATCTTAACAACAGTTGAAACTGTTTCCTCATCTGCTCCGGGAAGCTTGGATTTGACAATTTGAATTTCCCTTTCTATGCTTGGATATGGGATATATAAAAAGAGACATCTGTCCTTAGTTTCATCCAAAAGTGATCTTTGAGAATTTGATGTTAAGATAACAATTAAATCATTTTGTAATTTGAAAGTTCCCAAATCATTGATGGTAATTTCCTGTTCACCTAAAGCCTGAAGAAGGAAACTTTCAACTTCTTCGTCAGCCTTATCTATTTCATCTATAAGTAAAACAGAATCCTTTTCATTTAAAAAAGCATTTAAAAGTGATCTTCTAATAAAGTATTCTTCTTCAAAAATCGTGTCTTCTTTAGCTTCAGCATTTTTGGCCGCTTCCAAATGGAGCAACTGTTTTTGATAATTCCATTCACCAACAATCTGTTCGAAGGTAATTCCTTCATAACATTGTATCCTGAAAAAGTCCCTGTCAAAAGTTTTAGCAACAACTTTTGCCAGTTCAGTTTTACCAACACCCGGCGGACCCTCAATTAACATAGGTTTGGATAATAAAAAAGATAAAAACAATGTAGTTGATATCTCTTTATTGGAAACATATTCCTGAGCCAAAAGGGCCTTATCAATATCTTTAATAGTTAATTCTTCACTTTGCAAAAATAAAACCCAAAATATTTTATACTAAATTATTTATTATTAATAA
>JAFUBV010000341.1 GCA_017460025.1 Methanobrevibacter sp.
AATAAATCAAGCCAATGATCAACATATTCGTCCCCTTCGCTTTCTGCAATTGATAAAATTGTTCCTTGAACACTACTTAAAGACATTTCTGCTTTTGCTAAACCATTAATCAGATCAGGATGGGAAGGATCTCTTTTATAAGAACTAATAGATGATCTGATTAATCCCATCTCAGGGTTAATTCCGTTAGGTATCTCATACCCCTTTTGAGTTAAATCTGAAATTAACTTATTTAGAACTAACCAAGTCTGTTCAGAGGGTAAGCTCATAAATGTCCACCTATAATTTTTAAAGTAGTATGATTTATTTTAGCATCAGCTTCTTTTAATTCTTTTTCGATTTCTCTGGTATTTTTATATGAATCTAAGAATAATACGTGATGAGTTGAAGTTCCAGCAATGTTTAAAATAGCCAATTCATCATCTGCTTTGAGTTCTCTTTTGTCAATAGTTGCCTTAAATTGAACATAAGGTTCGTATTCTTCTGGAAGGTCTTCATATTTAAATATACCATCTAATGTTGCTACAAACATATTAATACCTCTCATATTTTTATAACATTTAAAGTTTTTATATTAATAATATATAAAATTAATTGAAAATTATTCGTAACTTATCAAACAAAAATTAAATTTGAAAAAAAATTGTTACGAACGTAACAATTAATCCGAAATGTGTTTTCAATGCCTAGAAAAAAATAAAAAAAGGATAAGGATAAAAAAATCCTTAAACTTATTTAGCGTTTTCACCTAAAGCTTTAGCTAAAGCAGGTGCTGCATCGATTTTTTGTGCATCTAAAGTTAATTCTTCAGCAGATAATCCCATAGCTAATCCGTATAATTGAGCTAAGTGGAATACAGGAATTGCGTAGTCAGTTCCGTATTTTTCGTTAACTTCAGTTTGTCCTTGATCGAATTGCATGTGACAGAAAGGACATACATCAATAATAGCATCTACACCAGCTTCGGTCATGTGGTCGAGTTTTTCTTTAGTGAAACTTGCGGTTACATCAATGTCTCTAGCTCTTAAACCTCCACCTGCACCACAGCACATCATTTTGTCTTTGTAGTCAATGGATTTTGCACCGGTGATTTCTACGATGTCATCTAAGATAGATGGGTTTTCAGCTTGATCTTCGATACCGATTTCAGCAGTAGGTTTTAAGAAGTGGCATCCGTAGTGAACAGCAACATTTAAATCTAAAGGTTTTTCAATGAGGGATGCTAATTTTTCGTATCCTACATCGTCTCTTAAGATTTGTGCTAAGTGTTTAACGTTGGTAGTTCCTTTGAATTCTTTACCGATTTCAGCTAAGTTAGCGTTAATTTTAGCTCTTTTTTCTTCGTCTTCTTTTAACATGTGGTTAGCTTCAAATAATGAACCGAAACATCCGTTACATTCAGTCATAATGTCAGCGCCCATATCTTCTGCAAGAGTTAAGTTACGTGCAGCAATGGTAGCCCAGGTTTCTTCATCAAAAGAACCGAATACACCAGGAGCAGGACAACAGGAAGCTCCATCCATATCTTTTAATTCAATATCTAATGCGTCAAATAATATACGGGTTGCTTTTTCAATACCAGGGTAACGGTTAGGCATGATACAACCTAAGAAATATGCGATCTCCATAATAATACTCTCCTAATCAAATTATTCTTTTAATCCGCCGGTTGCTTCATCGTAACCGATTAATTCATCAAATGCGGTAATTTTACATAATTTTTTAACTTCTTCTAATGCTGCAGCATCTGCGTGAGTGGTTGCAGGTACTTCGGAAAGACCAATTTTGGTTCTTAAGGATTTTGCAGCATCGTTAATAGGTACAGCGTGACCTGTGTTGATTACAAATACACCAGTCATTTTGTGTGGTTTTGCCATGTATCCAGCGTGAGCAGCAACGTTACGTGCTTTTTTGATAATTTCCACAATTTTAACGCTTCTAGGACATCTTTCTTGGCAAGTGTAACAGGTAGTACACATCCATAATGCGTCGTCAGTGATTACTTCTTCTTTTAATCCGAGTAAACATTTTCTGACAATTTGTCTTACTTTATAAGGAGTTCTTCTTCCTGAAGGACAGCCTCCACCACAGGTACCACATTGGAAACAGTGTTTAACAGTTTCAATTCCAGCATCAATAAACTCAGCAGTAAATTCTGGGTCACGATTTGCATCTGTTAATAATTCTTTATCAGTCAATAAAGTCATATTATCTCTCTTTTCATCTTTATTTTGATTATTTTCTTCGTCATCAGCTTTCTCAGCTGATTCCTCTTCATCATCAGTGTTAACATCTTCCTCTTGTGAAGAAGTATTTTCTTCAACATCTAAAGATTCTTCCACAGGAACGTCTTCTTCAATTTCTGAAGTTTCATCGTCATCTTCAACAGCAGCATCTTCCGCTGATTGAATTTCTTGAACTTCTTCTACGTCAGATTCTTCTTCCTCTTCTTTAGGAATTTCTTCATCATTAGAAGGTTCATCTTCTTCTATTATAGGAAGATCTTCTTCAACACGTTGTTCTTCGATAGAGCTAACATCTTTTTTAAATGTTACTTCACTAGCTGCATCTTCATCTTTTTTAAGAACATCAGAAATAGGAACTGATGTTTTAGTTCCAGATACAATAGCATCATCTAAATTAGATGGTTTAGCTCCGACATCATCAGATTTTTTATCTGCGATGTTTTTTTCTTCCATATCTTTTTCCTCTGAAAACAAGGATTTAAGACGATCTATAATAGACATTGAAAACACACCTCGGATTTTCATAGGAATATCTATCCTCCAATCCTTAATTATAATTTATCTGAAAATCATATATAAAGCTTACTAAATTTTCGAA
This sequence comes from Methanobrevibacter sp., assembly GCA_017460025.1. GTDB lineage: Archaea > Methanobacteriota > Methanobacteria > Methanobacteriales > Methanobacteriaceae > Methanocatella. The sequence continues at coordinate 2,845 of JAFUBV010000341.1, forward strand.
AGGTGTAATCAAAAAGGTTACACTAAAGATATTTTTTAGGAAAACCTAAAACCATTAAAAATTAATAAACAATAATATACAAAATGATAACCAACAGAAAAAAGGAAGAATTAAATGATAAAAAAATTCGAAATTAAATCCCATGATGGACCTGGAAGAATCGGAAAAATTGATGATGAAAAGACTCCAAGATTATTTTATGAGAATGATTTAAATATATGCCCATCTGAAGGCTCAGCATACAATATAGATAAAGAAATTGCCCGATTTAATGTAAATGAAACATTAAGGATGGCTCGTGAAAATGCTGATAAATATGATGCTGCAGTAATTCAGGGATCAAAATACATTGATTTGAGAATTGAATGCATGAAAGAACTGGAAGAAATCGGATATAACGTTTTCATCATAGCCAATGGGGACGAGCTTTTAACAAACCCAAGGGAATTGGTTGACATTGTAGTTAACCTAAGAAAAAATGCCCAGCCATCAACAATGCTAATTTTCACATTTGCAGAAAGTTCATTTATGCCAATATTGACATACATGGGAATAGATGGATTTTTAACTGATGCAAGCAATTATTACAGTTACCTGAATGTATTGCAAACCCCTACAAAAGCATATGATTTGAATACATATAAAATATATGAAGACATTACTCAAGAGGAGCTTGAAAAGAAAAATATAGAATGTCTGGAATTTGTAATACGTGAAATACAAACACACATGGAAAACAGTTCTTTAAGGAATTTAGTTGAAGAGCGTTCAGGAACTGCTCCCCAAAACATATCCACACTGAAAATTTTGGATAAAACTTATATGGACTTTATCCTGGAATACAGCCAATTATTCTAATTTTAATGATGAAATCATTTCATCATATTCTTTTATTGTTTTTGAGGAATAATCTGCAGTTCTTAACTCGAAAATATAGATATTTCCATCTTCAATGAATACATAGGTATGGATGTCAAAAGTGATGTCCGGAGTTTTAATGTTTCCGTGAAGCCTGATTGCATCCATACAAGCTATCTGGACAAAATCAGATTCTAAAATCACACCGCCATCATCACTGATAGTATTTTCCATGAATTCCTTATAGCTGTTCAAATCTGTAGGTGTGGGAAAAGCAACTATATTTAAAAGATTGTTTTCGCCCTTGGATAAGGTTGCAATACAGTCAGGATTGTTGAATGTGTCTGCATCCTCAACAGCCCATGAATCGAGATATTCAAAGCTCACATTGCCTGAGTGAAAAATATTCTTATTCATCATCATCCTCTTTTGCTGATTTGATATCAATAGTTTCAGGAGTTTCTTCTAAAGTATCAATATATTTGGAAAACGGTTCCGGAAGCTTAGGCATGACTTCCTTTAATATTTCAGAAGCATCCAGCTCCAATGCCTGGCCTGAAAGCAACTGTTCAACGTCAAAGTCAAACTCAAATGGTTTAAGTAAATCATCTGTAGGTACTCTCAAATTGATTTTTTTCTTGTTGAGTATCATTTTAAGAGTGCTTGTGTTTCTGATTTGATCATTCATATCAGCAATTGTGCTGTTTATCTCATATGCTATAGCTTTATTCTTCTCATTTACATCATGTTTGGATTTTGATATTGACTTTTCCAAACCTTCAATCAAATCAGCATTTCTTTTGTTGATATTATCCCTGGACTCATCGATAACGACATTGATGGCGTTTAAAATAGATTTGTTTAACTCAACGTTATAAGCAAGAATCATCTTATTTTTATAATCCAATTCCTTGAAAATGGCAACTCTTTCCTCGTCAACACTGACAAGCTTTTTGTTTAACTCATAAATCTCATCTTTGGCCTTAATCAGTTCCTCCTTATCAGATAACTGGTCTTTAAGTGAACCGACATCATCGAAAAATGAACTTTTCAATGTATCCAGCTGATCTTGAAGCTCCTGAATTTGAGCATCCTTTTCAGCCAGGATATCCTCATCGACACCTTCGGACGAATTGTTTTCGATTAATTTTTCATACTCTTCTTTTGGAATGACCTTAACCAAGTCATTATCCTCAAAAGGATCTTCTTTTTTAAGGCTTACCTGTTTCTGTTTGGATTCCTTTTCTACTGAGTTGCCGTCCTTATCTTTGCTGGTATATTTTTTGGTATATACCCGAACAGTTCTAAATTCCTCATTTTCCATCACTAATCACCTACTTAATTATATCTACATCATTTATAATTTAAATAGTTTGTCTAAAAATGATTTAATTAATAATATCGAATAATACCTAAAAATAGCTTAAAAATTTGAATAAGGATAAATTTGTATTACAAATTTTGACACACCCTCATTCAACATACAAACAAAGGCCTGCAATATGCAGTCCAACATCAAAAGATGTTATATAATGTTAAGAAAATTAACATTATAAAAGTTTCTACAAATCTTATTATACACTTAAACCAATATTTTATTCTGAAAACAATATTTACAAGTAACAACAATTGTTATTTCCAAAATCAACAAATTTAAGATTAAAATAATTATTTCTAAATGAATACAAACAATGTGCTTTTATGAAGTGGAAAGAGCATTCGTTAAACACTCCTATAAAAGTTGGAGTAATAGTATTATGCCTGTCGAAATTTAGTTCTTATGTTTAGCAAGTTACTATTATTAGCCATTAACTTGTTAATGTAAAACAATCTATGATGTCGAATTGGAAGCCTAGTTGGAGTTCATCCAAAATTTTCTAATTTGATAAACTGACAATTTAAATGACAATTAGCTTTAATATGTGTTTTATAG
>JAFUBV010000342.1 GCA_017460025.1 Methanobrevibacter sp.
AGTGCCTGGGAGTTGATGTCTTCCCCAACATTTTTCACATAACGGCCCAAAAGGAATTTGACAATGACTGCAACAGCAATTATCACCAAAGAAACCGTAGTGTATGATGTAACATCAGGATTGAATATCTTAGGCCAGGATTCCTGAAGCGCAGTTATACCTGCCCATAAAACGATAACAGCAATAATGACTGATGAGAAATATTCAATTCTTCCATAACCGTAAGGGTGATCTTTATCAGGAGCCTTTCCCGCAAGCTTTGTCCCGATTATGGTGATTATGGAAGACAGTGCATCAGTAAGGTTATTGACTGCATCCAATGTAATGGCTATTGAATTAACTAAAATCCCAATAGTGGCTTTAAAAGCAACCAGTATTAAATTTACAATAATTCCAATTATACTAGTTTTAATAATTTTATCTTGCCGTTCCATAATTTAAATTATGTTTTAATAAATATAAATTTTTGATTTGGCATGTATATGTGGGGACAATACTTGCATGTGGGCTGAATATTTACAAGTCAGATAAATAGTTTAAGGCCGTATAATTTTTATCAAGTCACATAAATTTGTTTAAATCAAAAAGCAAGAATTTATAAACAATAAAATTCAATATAGGAATTATTTAATTTTAATAAATAAATTTAGGAGGATTTTTTTATGGCTAAACAATTTGAGGATTACTGCTTCAAAAGGTTAGTTGACAAGTTCCCTGTGCCTATGCTGAAATACCTGCTTGTGCAATATGACAAGATAGAACCATACAAAAACAAAATAGAAATCAACAATGAATATAGAATATTTTTGGATTATGTGATAGAAATATCTGATAATAAGCTTTTTGATTTGGAGTTTCACAGTTCGGTATTGGAAATTTTCAATTTAGGTCATTATGGTGCCTATAAGATATATTTGCGGGTTGATTCTAAAAAATATGTTCTGCAATGCATACTATGTACTGCTGATCCTGAAAAATCCAAAAGACAGCTTTTCATAAATGAATATGAAGAATTGGATTTGGATATAGTATTTACCCTCGAAGATGATGCTGATGAAAAAATTGAAATAATGGAAGAGTTCATAAATAATAATAGAGTATTAACCAGCACTGATATTGAAATTATATATCTTACTGTTGCATTATACATGAAATCTAAATTAACCAAATCTGAATTGCTTTTCAAGATTGATGATTTAACCAATAAAGTAAAAGGACTTACTGATGATGAATTATATGAAATAAAATTATTTCAGAAAGCTTTTATGAAAAAATTCATATCAGATGACGATGAGTTGAAAGGAGAATTGGAAAAAATGATATCAATAAATGCATTACAAGTGATGAGGGAAACATTCCCTGAAGAATTAAGACAGGAAAAAGAAGAAGCTATGAATGTTGGAATATTAAAAACCGCAAAAACTATGAAAGATTTTGGAGATGATTTTGAGTTTATTTCGAAAAGGACTGGCCTTAGCATTGAAGAAATTAAAAAGTTATAATATTCTATATAACTTTTTTTAATTTTTTTTACTTATGATTGCCACCACCATTATTAATGATACAAAAGATTTTATTAAATTCTGATGATTTAATAGATTATTTATTGAAAATCCTATTTTAAAACAATAAATTGAGAGGTGAGTTAAAAATGGTATCAGAAGATGCATTAAGAGTTTTGAGAGAGACATTTCCAGAAGAATTAAGACAAGAAAAAGAAGAAGCAAGAGCAAAAGGAATGTTTAAAGGAAAATTAGATGGAATAGTACAAGCGAGATTAAAAATCAGATTAGAAAAAAGATTAGATGGAATATCTGAAGGTATATCTGAAG
>JAFUBV010000343.1 GCA_017460025.1 Methanobrevibacter sp.
ATTCAGAAATTTATGGCAGTTCTTATTGTAATTACAGGGATTTTTGTTTCAGCCACTTTTGCAAAGGGAGCTGCAGGTTTGCTCACAGATTTAACCAGTATAGACATACTTATCTGGACAACAATAATATTCATTTACTTTTTGATTGCAACAGTATTCCCAATTGATAAAATCATTGGAAAAATATATCCTGTTTTTGGAGCATTACTGCTGATTATGGCAGTACTGATGATTGGAGCATTGATTTTAAATCCATCATACTCCATTCCTGAGTTCACAACACAAGGTTTGTATTTAACTGACAAAAGCATTTTCCCATACCTGTTTATTACAATCGCCTGCGGTGCCGTTTCAGGTTTTCATGCATCCCAATCACCAATTGTTGCAAGATGCATTGAAAATGAAAATGATGCAAGACCAGTATTTTATGGTGCTATGGTTTTAGAAGGTTTAGTAGCTCTTGTCTGGGCTGCAGTTGCAATGGCATTTTTCCACGGACAGCCTCAACTTGCAGTAATCTATGGTGCAACACCATCAGTAGCAGTTTATGATATGGCAAACACATTAGTCGGACCTGTCGGTTTGGTTTTAACTATTATTGGAGTTGTCATCTGTCCGATTAAATCAGGAGATACTGCACTTAGAAGCTCAAGCATAACAATTGCAGATGAACTCCATCTCAACCACGAAAAACTAATTTCAAGACTAAAAATTGCTATTCCATTGTTTTTAGTAGCATTCGGATTGACGTTTATTGATTTTAGTTTAATTTGGAGATATTTTGCCGTGTCTCAATTAATTGTGGCTACAGTAGTATTATATGCTGCAAGCGCTTATCTTAGCAATAATGAAAAACCGTATATTATTGCATTGATTCCTGCAATCCTGTGCACATTAATCGCATTCGGATATATACTGCAGGCTCCTGAAGGTTTCAGATTGCCTTCAATGATTGCCAATGTAATTTCAGTTATTGCAACAGTTATTATTTCAGCAATATTCATTAAAAAACACAAATAACATGTTTTTATTGAAAAATATATACTGCATGATTTGATATTTATGAAATTATGGGCTTGCATCAGTAAAATGATAAATAGGTATCGTTAAATTAAAGCTATTATTTTATCTTTAATTTAAATGAGGACACTTCTAAAATAATATGCTAATGAAAATTAATCAAAAATATCGGTAAATGCTTAGGCATTTACTTTTTAATTTTTTAAGATTTATGAATCATCATCATAAATTCAATCTTGAGACATTATGATTGCAAATCATGTTAAAAGAAGAATATAGTTAAAAAAATTAAACTATATCAGAATATAAAAATCCCATTGCACTTTGAGCAAATAATGCAATGTATGGTGTTATCACGATATTAAGAAGTGACAAGACTACTAAATGATCAAAGACAAATGTTAATATCATCTCGATAAATGCGACAACCAAAAGAATCAATACGGACAATAAGATTACCTTACCTACACCAATCATTTTAAGGTCTTTTGCAGCTGAAATAAAATTTAAAGCTTTCATTAAACTATCAGTATGTGCAAATCTTGCTTCAGCTATAACCTGGAAGAATGTAAATACTAAAAATATAAGTAAACCTGCGATAAGGGTAAATGCTAATGAAACAAATAATGGAAATGATGCCTGAGTTATTGCATCCGCAACTGTAATGTTTCCCATAAGAACAGGATAAACCTCTGAAGTTAATGCTTGATAAATATTTATAAAGTTACCATAAATATTTGTAATCAATACTATAAATACAACAATAAGTGCAGGAACTATAACGTAAAATCTTGTGATAACGATTTTCTTTAACCCGAGACCCCAATTTCCCCACCAATTAAAGTCAGGTATTTTATCCTGCAGTTCAATACCAGATTTAACACACTGAACTGATATTCTTCGGGTAATAATTCCGATTATTACTGAAATTGCAATATATGTTGCCCCAATCACGAAATTTATAATGTCGGTAAATCCAAAGAAACATGTTATTACTCCTTGAACAGCAAATGCTCCAGCCAGCACTGACAAAATAGCATAAACTGATAATATCTCTAAGTTTTTAGATGGAAATATAACTGCTCTTTTCATTATTTCTGTTATGTCCATATTAACATCACTGAA
>JAFUBV010000344.1 GCA_017460025.1 Methanobrevibacter sp.
ACAAGAAAAAACCATCTAAGCACGATTGTGCTGAATGTGGTGCAGTATTACATGGAGTTCCTCGTGGACGTCCATACGAAATCGGTAAACTTTCAAAAACTAGCAAAAGACCTAGCCGTCCATACGGTGGGTATTTATGTACTAAATGTATGCGTAAACATTTCAAACAAGAGGCTAGACAATAATGATAATTACTCTCGGTGGATTGGCTGGAACTGGAACAACAACTACTGCAGAATTGCTTAGTGAAAAATTGGATATTCCTTATATTTCTGCAGGATATGTTTTTAGGCAAATGGCTTCTGAAAGAGGCATGTCTGTTTTGGAATTTAGTGAATTTGCTGAAGGTAATGATGATATCGATAAAGAGATTGATAAACGACAAGCTGAACTGGCTAAATCTGCAGATAATTTAATAGTTGAAGGCAGGTTATCTGCTTATTTTGTTGAAGCTGATTTAAAACTTTGGTTAGTTACTCCTTTCGATGTTCGCTCTCAAAGAATTGCTGAAAGGGAATCAAAATCTATAGATTTGGCACGCGAAGAGATCATTATTCGTGAAGAAAGTGAAGCTTTAAGATACATGGATATTCATAATATTGATATTAAAAATATGGATATTTATGATTTGATTATTAATACTGGTACATTCGATCCCGAAAAAGTATCAGAAATCATTTTAACAACATTAAAGGTGATATAATGGCATCAATTGAAGTAGGAAGAGTATGTGTTAAAACTGCTGGAAGAGAAGCTGGACAAAAATGTGCAATCGTTGAAATCATCGACGAAAACTTCGTAGAAGTTATCGGAGAAGCTGTTAAAAACAGAAGATGTAACATTGCTCACTTAGAACCAACTGAAGAAACTATCGATGTTTCTGGCGACGCTGACTCTATCAAAGCAGCTTTAGCTGATTTATAAGATGAATAATTAACTTATTCATTATTTTTACTATTTTTTTATACTATTTTTTTAAGGTTTAATTCATGAAAACTAATTTAATTACAAAATCCAAAGCATTTACAAACCCTGACTATGGTTGTAAACCTGAAGAAAGACCTATTGAAGAATATATTACTAAAGGTGTAATTAATTTAGATAAACCATCCGGACCAACATCTCATGAAGTGGATTCCTGGGTAAAACGTATTTTAAAATTGGATAAAACAGGTCATGGCGGAACGCTTGACCCTAAAGTCACCGGTGTGCTGCCTGTCGGTTTGGCCGATGCAACCCGTGCCATACAATTATTGCTTACTGCTCCAAAAGAATATGTTTGTTTGCTTACTTTTCATGCTGATGTGCCTGAAAGTGAAATCCGTCGTGTATTTGAGGAGTTCACAGGCAAAATTTTCCAATTGCCTCCTGTAAAATCAGCAGTGAAACGTGAATTGAGGACACGTAATATTTATTATTCCACTATTTATGAAATTAAAGGTCGTGATGTTTTATTTAGGATAGGCTGTGAAGCAGGAACCTATGTTAGAACATATTGCCATAATATAGGTGAGGCTTTAGGTGTTGGAGCTCATATGGCAGAGCTTAGAAGAACTCAGGTGGGTTCTTTTCGTGAACGCGATAACATAGTGACATTGCAGGATGTAACTGATGCATATCATTTCTGGATAGAAGATGGTGATGAATCATTTTTAAGAGAAGCGATAATGCCTATGGAGCGTGCTGCGGATTATTTGCCTAAAGTTGTAATAAAGGACTCTGCAGTCGATGCAATATGTCATGGTGCCGATTTGGCAAGTGGTGGGGTAGCTTACTTATCTGATGATATTAAAAAAGGAGATATTGTTGCTATCGAAACCCTTAAAGGTGAACTGGTCGGTGCAGGTAATTCCTTGTTCTTTACAGATGAAATATTGGATGCTGAAGGGGGATTTGTAGTTAATACATCAAAAGTCTTAATGAAGCCAGATATTTATCCGAGACTTTGGAAATAATTTTCAAAAATAGCTTTTTTTTCATTATTATTGATTAAAAAAATAAATTTGTGGTGTTTGTGATGGGAAGCTAGAAAGCTCCTCCACCACCTCCGCCGGATCCTCCTCCGACGCCACCAAATCCGCCACCGTCTGATGAAGGATTTGCTGCGGACACTCCATCGTTGAATGCACTGTGAAGCATTGACAGCCCATAGTATGAATGGAATGTATATAAATAGCTTCCATAGTGATAGTCATCATCATGGACTCTAGGTTCATGGAGTTTCATGGATTCGTAAACCTTGTCAGCTACTCCAAGAGCGGTTCCATAAACAAGGTACTTGTTCCAGATAACTATTGATTCCGGAGGGTGTTCTTTAATTAAACTGTTGTCTGATAAAAACTTCTTAAAGTTTTTCCATTTGAGATAGTAGAGACGACCCTTAGGAGTCCATTGTCCAAAAATATCCTGTGGAAGGAATATCATTGCAAATGAAATCACACCTAAAATGACGGATGCAACCAGCGCAATCATTGATGCGGGATGTTTTGAAAATAGGCTAATTAAAAATATGAATACTGCAATAAGTATGCCTGCCGCCGTCAATAGCTGTGAAATGGTATTTCCTTTATCATGGAAATATTCATTCAGTCTTTCATCGCCAATATGTGTATCATAAACACTGTCTTTCCATTCATCAAGTTTTTTAACGAACAGCTTACCGTTGGTTTCATTGTTCAGCTTTGATGATAATCTGGACACGTTCAATATGTCTCCATCTCCAAATGTTTTCAATAAATCATAAGCCTTTTTCTCGTCCGGTGACAATTCACCATATTTCGAATCATCAAATTCCAAAATCAGGTCCTGAGTGTGCTGTGAGTCTTCAACATGTATTTTGAACACTTTCCTGTCAATCAAATCCATTATTGTTGCTTCAAAACCTTTCATATCAGGCTTTCCAATGTTGTCCCTGTTGGCAATCATCGCATTGACAACAGCAGGAGAATCATCTGTCGGCAATTCCCTTTCATATATTCCTTCATAGTCAATCTTAGGTTCTTTTCCATATTTAAAGTAAATATAAACTAAAGACAATGGGGGAATAAAACAGAGTGCTGATAAAGCGCTGAACACATTACCCCAAAAACTCACTTCGCCTTTATAATTGGCTTGCTGCTGCATGATCTGGTCCTTGCCGTCAGCATTTACATGTTTTGCATATGTAGCATTTGAAAAGTCATCCAATGGCATCAGTACCTGAAGCTCATAGAATTCTCCTGACGGAATCTCTTTGGTTTCTATATGTATTGTATTGCCGTCAATCGAATCGCTTAAATTGTAGTATTCAGGATTGAGATAGTATTCGTTTCCATTATTTCCTGGCAATTCAATGTTGGAAGTCAGTTTCAATACTTCACATTCCCAGTTTTCACCCCATAATTTGTATTGAAGTGATCCGACGTCATTGAATAATGTTACAACATTTTCCATATCGTAGGAATAGCTGACGGTCACGTCCTGGTCATGAATCTTTTTGGTATGTGCCTCATCTGCCCATAAGTAAACCTTGATTCTGGTTTGGCCGCTTTGCTCTATAATTTCATATTCACCGTAGGCACCGTCAATATAAACTTTCAGATTATCTATGCTTTCCCCTTCTTTTAGAGGAATGTCCCTGTAGACTCCATTAAATTTACCTTCAAAAGAGTAAGTATAGCTTTCATTTACATGCAATAATCCGTTTGCATCAATGGTTAGGTTAACTATTGCGTCGATGATATTGTAATCCCTGTCCTCATCAGCATAAATGGCATTAACTGTGGATAGTAATACAAGGGATAATACTATTACCACAGCAATTTTTTTAAAGTTCATGGTTTTCACCATTTAAAATTCTACTTTGGGAACTTCACGTGATGCCTCATCAGCTTCAAAGAAGTCTTCCTGTTTGAAGCGGAATAATTTGGCAAGCATGCTTGATGGGAACTGTTGGCATTTATTGTTATACATTAAAACGGTATCGTTGTAGAATTGTCTTGCATAGGAAATTTTGTTTTCAGTGTCGCTTAATTCGGATTGTAATTGCTGGAAGTTAGTGTTGGCTTTCAAGTCAGGGTAGTTTTCAGCAACTGCAAACAATGATTTTAAAGCACCTGTCAATTGGTTATCAGCTTCGATTGTTTCTTTAATGCCGTTTGCATTAATTACGTTTCCACGAGCTTGTGTAACTTCTTCAAGAACTCCTTTTTCGTGAGCGGCATAACCTTTTACAGTTTCCACCAAATTAGGTATCAGGTCATTTCTTCTTTTAAGCTGAACATCTATCTGTGAAAAGCTGTTCTTCACACGATTACGTAAGTTTACTAATTGATTATACATGTGTACGACTGTTACTACTAAAAAAATAATAACTAAAATTGTTACTATGAGTAAAATCCAACTCATTATATCACCTAATTAATATTTATATAGTTGATGTTAGTAAAATATTTTTATATGTAAATCTGGTGAAAATATGGACTTAACTGAAATAATTAAGGATTCATTCAAATATCCATTCAATGACAAAAGACAGTTTGGAATGATTTTAACTGTTTTTATATTATTGGGAATAATTTTATCCGCAGGATTTTCTTCTGTTTCGTTTAATAATGGAATATTTTTCACAATATCACTAATTGTATTTTTCATTTCAATGATATATCTTTCAGGTTATCAGATAGATATTATTCGTATTTCCTGTGAATTAGAGGATTTCATTCCGAAATTTAACCCCAAGAAAAATATTAAAGATTGTTTGCAATTGTTGGTTTTATCTTTAATCTTTTCTTTGATTATTGGTGTGATTTACTTATTGTATTTGTTTTCCATATTCCTGTTAAATGGGGAAATTATAGGTTTTATTGTAGCAATGATTCTTTATTTAATTTTAATTATCGCTGTTTTGATTGTTTCGTGGATATTCGTTATGTCAGTATGTAGATTAGCCCATATTGGATTAAACGGATCATTAGCTTTTAAAAAATCTTGGAAAGATTTAAGAAAAATTGGCTTAGCCAACATGTTTGCCTACACGATATTGATTAATATTGTTGTTGGAATAATCTCAGTTATTGCATTAATGATTTCATTATCCATTTTCAGTCTAGTTGAAAATTCATTTGGTTTGTTAATCAGTTTTGCAATATTTTTTGCTTTTAATGCATATTCATTCACTTTGCAATCTAGAGCTATTGGACTTTTGTATACCAATTCAATATATGAAATTTAGTTTATTTTTTTGAATATTGCGGATTTTTTCTTTAAAATTCTATTTTAAACAATACCTTTATATACTTTGATTATAATATATTATTATATCATATTACTGTTGTAATATGTGTGCAAGTATTTTTTATAGCTAGTTGTGCCGAGAT
>JAFUBV010000028.1 GCA_017460025.1 Methanobrevibacter sp.
AAATTATTTTTTAAAAATTTTGAATAAATCTATTAATATATATCTTAGGCTAAAATCAGTGAGGTTAAATTAAATGTTTAGATTCGATAAAGAACAAGTAATTTTTGACTTTGCTGGAGTCAAAATGGGTGGACAACCTGGAGAATACCCTACCGTTTTATGTGGTACTATTTTCTATGGTGGACACAATATTATTAGTGATGAATTAACTGGTGATTTTGATAAATCAAGAGCTGAAACATTAATTAATGATATGGCTGAAATTTCTGATGTCACAGGTAATCCTTATATTGTACAGGTCTTTGGACAAACTGTAGAAGCACTCCCAAAATATATTGAATTTGTTGGTGATATTTGTGATGCACCATTCCTTATAGATTCTACTTCTGGTGATGCAAGGGTTGCTGGTGCACAATATGCTGATGAAGCCGGATTAACTGATAGGGCGATTTATAATTCAATCAATATGGCAGCTGATAAATCTGAATTGGATGCACTTGCTGAAACTGATCTTACAGCATCTATTATTTTAGGATTCAATCCTATGAATGCTACCGTTGATGGTAAGATGGCAATGTGGGAAAACGGTGATGATGGTGCTTATGAAAAAGGTTTACTTGAAGTAGCTGCTGATTGTGGTATTGAAAAGTTCATGATGGATACTGCAGTAACACCATTAGGTCAAGGTGCAGGTATCGCTGCTAGAACATCTTTCGCAGAAAAAGCAAAATGGGGTTATCCTGTTGGATCAGGTATTCACAATGTACCTTCTGCATGGGATTGGTTAAGAGACTACAAAAAAGCTGGTCACAAAGATGCATATACTGTTTGTGATATTGGTGCAAACATTGTGCAAGTAATGTGCGGCGGAGATTTCGTATTATTCGGTCCTATTGACAATGCTAAAATTGCATTCCCTGCTGTTGCTCAAACTGATATGTTTATCTGTGAAGCTGCTGCGGATATGGGAACCGAACCTGTTGAAGAACATCCTATGAACAAATTGTTATAACACTCGAAATTTTATTCATTTAAGGCCTCGAAATTAAAAACATTTTAAAATTACTTTCCAATTGGTAATTTTAAATACAAATCTAAACAAAAAATACCGTATGCACAGGAACTTAATCCATTCCTGTGCAATCTCCTTATACCTAAACTATAAATCTTTTTTTTAAATAATTCGAATTTACAATTTTCAATCCATCATTTGTTGAATATGGCATCTATTCCAGTTCATATTGTTTCAAAAAATAATATTGTAATTCTTCTTTTTTAGAATTTGCTTTTTTCACAAAAAGATACATTTTCATCATAATATCTTCACTATATATAACACAATTTTTTTAAATGGTATGTAAATTTGTTTTTCTTAATAATAATATTTATTTAATATTAAAATTAAAAATTATATGTGCTGTTATATTTTAGTAATATTTGGATTAATTTTGTTCAAATATTGAAGGGATTACTATTATCTTCAGCAAGATTACTCTTAATTCAAAGCGGGCACATTAGATTAAGGTAATAAAAAAAATGTGAGATGTTTAAATGAAATATGATTTAATCGTTGCAAGATATGGTGAAGTAGGTTTAAAAAGTACGAAAGTACGTTCTCGTTTTGAGAGAAAATTAGTTAAAAACATTAAGGCAGCAATTGACTGTGATGTTGATAGAAATCAGGGAAGAATCTATATTTTTCCAAAAAACTTTGATGAAGCAGTTTCTGATTTAAACAGAGTATTCGGTATAGTGTCTTATTCTCCGGCTATTTCCACATACAGTAACTTTGAAGACATTGACAAAACATTAGGTGGATATGTTGAAGAATTGATTAAGGAAGGCATCATTACTGAGGAAACCAAATTCGCAATTAAATGCAGACGTGTGGGAACCCATGATTTTACCTCACAGGAAATGGCAGCATACTGTGGTGGGGTTGTTAGAAAAAGAATCCTGGCTCCTGTTGACTTGACCAATCCTGATTTGACAATTTTTGTTGAGGTCAGGGATGATGACACGTTCATCTACCATGAAAAGATTCCTGGTCCTGGTGGACTGCCTTTAGGAACCCAGGGAAAAGTTGTCTGTTTAATTTCAAGTGGAATCGATTCCCCTGTTGCAGCTTATCTGATGATGAAAAGAGGCTGTGAGGTAATTGCTTTGTACTGTGACAATGATCCGTTTACAAGTGCTCAAGCAATGGAACTCAATGATAAAATAATCAATCAGCTTCAAAATTATGCTGCGGGAGTACCTATAAAAAGACGTGTTGTAAAATATGGTGAATATCTGCAAAAGGCTAAAGCTGAAGCTCCGGAAAAGATGACCTGTGTTTTATGTAAATCCGGAATGTATAAGATTGCAGAAAAGTTAGCTAATAAGATGGGCGCACAGGCTATTGTCGATGGAAGCAGTGTCGGTCAGGTCGCATCACAGACATTGAATAATATTCTGGCAACAAGATATGGCGTTGACATGCCTGTTTTATCTCCTTTAATCGGATTGGATAAAATTGAAATTACTAAAATTGCAGAGGAAATCGGAACATTTGAATTTTCAAAAATTGATGATGGAGGATGTTCTGCAGTTCCAAAATATCCTGAAACAAGGGCTGATTTAGAAAGAGTTAAGGAAGTTTGTCAGGCCATTAATCAGGATGATGCAATTAATGAAGCATTTAAAACAATCCAATAATTGGTGTAATAATGAGTACTTTTAGTTCAATTGAAGAAGCAAGAGAATTCTTTAAAAACGATAAATTCGCAACAAACAATGGTGTAAAGCTAGATAAATTAGATGATGAAAGCTGTGAATGCAGCTTGGAGTTAAATGACAATCATAAGAATGCTGTAGGTGGCGTAATGGGCGGTGTTATGTTCACGCTAGCAGATTTTGCATTTGCAGTATTGTCTAATAATCTGCATTCTCCTACTGTGGCTCAGCAGGTCAGTGTTAACTATTTAAGTGCTCCTAAAGGAAATAAACTAATCGCCAAGGCAATTTGCAAGAAAAACGGAAGAAGCTCTTCCATCATAAATGTTGATGTGACTGATGACACAGGAAGAGATATCGTTCAGTTTATCGGTACGGGATTTAAGTTATAACTTAATCCTTTTGAGTTTGTCCAATAATTAAATTTTTTGATTGGATTTTTCATAAAAGATTAATGTCTTTGTATTAGTTTAGTGGGATTTTGTGAGTCGGTTTACACTTGAAATTCCACTTCATAACTTTTTTCTAAAATATTCAGCTTATTTTGAGAATGTTTTGCTTAAATACTTGCTTGTTTATTTTATATTTTCTGTTTAGAAGCGTGTTTTTACTTGTTTGTTTTTTTGTTTAAATGAGTGTTGCATTTAGTTTTTCATGTATTTTTTGGATGTTATGTGCTATTGATCGTATTGTTAGTTCCTTTTCTGCATTTTTCATACCTGTTCTGTTTAGTTTTTGGAAATTGCGTGCGTTTCTGAGTAGTCCGAAGTGTGCTTCGTTTAGGTTTGCTCTTTTTTTGTAGTAGATTTTTCCTTCAGGAGATTGGAAATCTGCTTTCATTTTCCATTTTAAGTCATTTATTGGTTCGAAAATTTCTTTTACTCTGCTTTTTGTGCATTGTTTTTTTACAGGACATGTTTTGCATTTGTTTGTGGAGTATACCCTCATCCATTCTCCGTTTAGTTTTCTATCGTTTTTGTAGTGTAGTTGTTCGTTCATTGGACAGGTGAATGAGTCTGTTTTCCAGTCATATGTGAATTTTGTTTTTGAATATGGTTTTTCTTTATTTTTAGGTTTGTTTTTTGAGCTTTCTGTTCTGTCCGGGATTAATAATCTTATGTTGTTTTCATAAGCGTATTTTATTACATTATCATTCATATATCCATTATCTGCAACTAATACTTTGGGATTTATTCCCATTTGTATTTTTATTTCGTGTAACATTTCAAATAGTTCATTGTGGTCTGTGGCGTTCTGTGTTAGGTATTGGCCAACAATCATTCCATATTTACTATCTATTGCTACTTGATAATTATAATTTAAACCCATATTTCCTTTTTTATCCATCATCCATCGAGATTCTGGGTCTGTTAAACTAATCGTATGTTTTCCATCATAATTTGCTTTTAAAACATCCAATAAATCAAGAACATAATTCATTTTATCAGTACTAATTAAAGCCGTTTTAAGAAGTATTAGAGCATTTTTATTTAAATTTTCCTTTATATTTTTACATAATTCCTTAATTTGTTCTTGTTCTTTATTTTCATTGTAATATTGATGTAATTTATGCCAAATACCATTTTTACTCCAATTTATGCCATAATTCAAAATTATGTTTTGTAAAAATTCAATTTCTTCAATTTTGATCAAACGAAAATTATTAGCATTGGCTTTAACAATGCTCCCATCAACAGCAACACACTCACCATCAATTAAACCCAAATTAATACCCAAAATTACAGTATAATGAAAAAACACATTAATTAACAACGTATTATTTTGTAAAAACAGATTAATTGTGGATTTTTTAGGTTTCTTATCATTCAAGATATAATTAACAGATTCATCATTATTATCAATCCAATTAGCCAATTTTCTACTAGTAAAACGATTATTATAAACACCATAAACATAAAAACCCAATAATTCATCCAAATAATATTTTTTTGGCCTTCCACGAACCTTAAAATCACTTTCAAACAATAATGGAAAATCACGTTTAAAATTACTAACTAACCTCTTAACTGTAAAAACAATATTGTTTTTATCTAAATTCTGTCCAGAAAAAACATATGTAAAAATAGCCTGTTCACAAGTAGAATTATCATAAACTAACGTCATAAATATCAAAACACCTAAACATTCACAAAAAAACCAAAACATTTAAGTGTCACAAAATACATAAAAATAAATTGTGGGGAGTGTTTTGGTTTTGTTTCGTTAAATTACTATTTATCTTCCCACATATTTATAATTAACTACTTTTTTAAAATTATTTAGAAAAATAAAGAACTTATAATAAAAAATTAATAAAAAAATAAAAAATTAGAAAAAATTATTTATTGGACAGACTCTTCAATAGTGTGATTACCAGGCAAGATTTCAGTAATGTAAATAACTGCAGTACCATTAGTCACGTTAGTCACATTATATTCTTTACCGTCAATAATAACAGTCACATTACCAGTCGCA
>JAFUBV010000345.1 GCA_017460025.1 Methanobrevibacter sp.
ACGTGAATTCAGGCCATTGATGTTAATAAAAGATAATTATCCTAAGTATGTTTTAAGTATGGATAAAGAAGATCATTCAATGGAAGGGATTGAGCATATTAACATCATTAAATTCCTAAGGAAATTTTTCTATTAAACTTCAAAAGAAAAGTTATTTAATATAATGATTCCATATATAAAAATGTATAGTTATTTTTTTAGGAGATATTTATGAATCATAGGAAAATACAAATGCCTCGTGAGGTTTACATAGGTCCTGACGTCATCTATGAAACCGCTGAGATTTTAGAGGGTTTACACTTGTCAAAAAAGGCATTAATTATCACTGGTCATCATACTTATGATGCCGGAGCCAGATATGTGGTTGAAAACCTTGAAGAAAATGATTATGAAGTTGATGTCAAAATTGTTGATGATGCTTCATTTGAAAGTGTTGCTGAAGTGGAAGAATATATTGACTCTGATACACTGGTCATCGGTGTTGGCGGAGGAAAAATAATTGATGTGGCCAAATACGCTTCTTTCAATAAGAATGTTTATTTTGTTTCCATGCCTACAACGGCTTCACACGACGGTATTGTATCTCCTTTAGCTTCAATTAAAAATCCTGACAGATCAACATCAGTTAAGGCCAATGCACCTATTGCCCTTATTGGAGACAGTAACATCATTGCAAATTCTCCATTCAGATTACTGTCTGCAGGTTGTGCTGATTTAATATCAAATTTCACTGCAGTCAAGGATTGGGAATTGGCTCATAGATTAAAATTTGTTGAGTATAGTGAATCTGCGGCTTCACTTTCAATAATGTCTGCTAAACTGATTACGAATAATGTTCAAAATATCAAACCTGGACTTGAAGAAAGTGCAAGAATTGTTATGAAGTCTTTATTCAGCAGCGGTACTGCAATCAGTATTGCAGGTTCCAGCAGGCCAGCTAGCGGATCCGAACATATGTTTTCACATTCTCTTGATAAGATACTTGACAAACCTAAGCTGCATGGTGAACAGTGTGGTGTTGGAAGCATATTGATGATGGCTCTTTATGGTGACGATTGGAAATTCATTAGGGATTGTCTTAAAGCTGTCGGAGCACCAATTAATGCTAAGGAATTGGGAATTTCTGATGAGGATGTTATTGAAGCTTTGCTAATGGCTCATAAAATAAGACCTGATAGATATACTATTTTGGGAGATAATGGAATTTCAAAAGATGCTGCATATGAATTGGCACATAATACTGAGGTGATTTAAATGATTACATTGATTGGTAAGGATTTGGCAAGTAAGGGAACAGAATTTGTTTTTTTAGGTCCGGCTGAGGAATGTGAAAGTTGCAGATTCAAATCATCTTGCGTAGGTAACCTGGAAGTAAACAGAAAATATGTGATTACTGATGTTAAGGATAATGAGCAAAAGTGTCCGATTCATGCTGAAAACGCTGTAATTCCTGTTGAAATTGAAAGAGCTGAAATAGAAGTATTGACAACTTCTAAAAATATTTTTGAAGGATCAACTTTCACATATAACGCTCCTGATTGTGATGATTATTGTGAATATCATGATTTATGTTTCCCTGAAGGTTTAATTGAAAACGATAAATGCATTGTTTTAAAGAATCAAGGAAAACATAAAGAAAGCTGTAAAAAAGGATTAATTCTTAATAAACTTACTTTGGGCTTTGTTATTTAATTTTGGTGTTTGTTATGAAAAATGCTAGTAAAAATGATTCTAGTAAAAAGAATGCAGGATATAAGGCTGCTGAATATGTTGAAGATGGTATGGTTTTAGGATTAGGAACTGGTTCTACAACACATTATTTCATTGAAAAAGTTGGTATGAGAATGGCTGAAGAAGGAATTAAAGTCAAAGGAATCCCTACTTAATTCCAATCATTATTGCTTGCTAAAAAATGGAACATTCCAATAACTACCTTGGAAGAAAATGACATTGATTTGTCTGTTGATGGAGCAGATGAAGTTGATGGTGAATTTAATCTCATTAAAGGTGGTGGAGCGGCTCACACTAAAGAAAAAATTGTGGACTATGCTGCAAAAGAATTCATTGTCATTGTGGATGAATCTAAAGTTGTTGAAAATTTAGGGACTTTCCCTGTGCCTGTGGAAGTAATTCCTGATGCATCCCGTG
>JAFUBV010000346.1 GCA_017460025.1 Methanobrevibacter sp.
ATTTTCATTGAATCCTGAAAATAGAAACTGTCACGCACAAGTGACAAATTGGAAGAAGAGATCATCGAAGTAGCAAAACAGGAAGATAATCTTCAGGAAGAAAAAGGTCAAAAACGATCATTTTTCTCATTTGGCCGTAAAAAAGAAGAAGAAAAAGAAGAAATTGATGAATCTGTATTGCTTGAAACATCTGAAGACAATTCCTCTTCTGAAGAAGTTGAAGAAGAGAAAAAATCCTCTTTCTGGTCTAGAAATAAGGATGATGAACCTGATGAAGAGGAGTCTGAGGAAGTTGAAGAAGAGAAAAAATCCTCTTTCTGGTCTAGAAGCAAGGATGATGAGCAAGCGGATGATGTTGAAGAGGCTGAAGAAGTTGGAGAAGAGAAGAAGTCTCATTTCTGGTCTAGAAATAAGGATGATGAACCTGATGAAGAGGAGTCTGAGGAAGTTGAAGAAGAGAAGAAGTCTCGTTTCTGGTCTAGAAATAAGGATGAGGATGAAGATTCTCCTGAAGGAACTGGAGGGTTATTCTCATTTGTCCGTGAAAAAACCATTTCAGAAAAACATGTTGAAGATACATTATGGGAATTGGAAATGGGTCTTTTGGAAGGAGATGTTGCAATGGAAGTGGCAACAGAAGTTGTTGAATCTGTAAAGGAGGATCTTGTGGGCCGTAAGATTAAAAGAAGCAGTGACATTACAGAATACACATTCGATGCATTAAGAAATGCCGTTTCTGAAATCATCGACATTCCGGGGAAATCAATGACCGAAATGATAGAGGAGAAAAAAGCTCAGGGCGAACCTTTAGTTGTAATGTTTGTAGGTATTAACGGTACAGGGAAAACAACAACCATAGGTAAACTGGCTAATTATTACTTGAAAAAAGGTTACACTCCAGTAATTGCAGCTTCAGATACTTTCCGTGCAGGAGCTATCGAACAGGTCACCCATCATGCAGACAATGTCGGAGTAAAAATCATAAAGCACCAAAAAGGATCAGATCCTGCAGCTGTAGCATTTGATGCAGTCGAACATGCAAAAGCACAGGGCAAAGAGCTGGTGTTAATCGATACCGCAGGAAGAATGCAGACCAACACAAACCTTATGGATGAAATGAAAAAAATCAAAAGGGTTTCAAAACCTGATTTGGTTATCTTTGTCGGTGATGCACTGACAGGTAATGATGCAACCCAGCAGGCAGCAAAATTCAATGAAGCTATTGACATTGACGGTGTTATATTAACCAAGGCCGATGCTGACAGTAAAGGGGGAGCATCCCTATCCATCGGTTATGTAATTAAAAAACCTATCATGTTTTTAGGTGTCGGTCAGGGATATGATGACATCAGGGAATATGATGCGGAATGGATGTTAAACCAATTATTCAGTGAAGATGAAGTCTCTGTAGAGGAATAGTGATGCGTTTTAAAAAAATCATTATTGCTCTAGCTATTATTTTGGTGCTTCTTCTTGCAGTGGCAGCATTCGCAACATTTTTCAATAATGATGCAGGCTTAAATCAGCCAAAGGAAAATGTTTCTATAGCTATTGTCGGGGATGTTATGTTTGCACGTAATATGCCTAGCGTTTTAAGTTTGGATTCATCTCCGTTTGCAGGTGTTTCAAATGTAACATCAAATGTTGATTTGCTGATTGTAAACTTTGAAAATGCGGCAACAACATCAACATCTGCAGTTAAGGGGGATGTTCCTTTAAAATGCAGTCCAGAGTATGTTCCTCTGGCCAAGGCGAACAACAATACAATCGCAACCCTTGCAAATAACCATGTCTGCGATTATGGTATTGACGGAATGAGAGACACCATCAAATACATTGCAGAGGCAGGAATGACTACGATGGGCGCAGGTGAAAATGAAAGCGAAGCACACCAGTCAGTAACAAAAGATGTTAACGGAAGAAACATAACTGTATTGAATTACATGGATTCAAACAACTTTAAAGAATACAGTTATGAAGTATTGCCTTACGCAAACGGTTCTGCACCAGGTTACTCTGCATATGACTCAGAAGATGCCCAAAAACAAATTGCAGAAGCTCGTGAAAACGGTTCTGATTTTATTATTGTTTCAATGCACTTTGGTAATGAATATTCAAGGTCTCCAAATGAGGATCAGGAAAAAATAGCACATGAACTCATAGATTATGGTGCAGATGTGGTCATTGGAGCTCATCCTCATGTGACACAGGGTGTTGAAATGTATAAGGGAAAACCTATCTGCTACAGTATGGGTAACTTCATATTCGATTTGGCCCGTGCCGACACTCAAAGAG
The DNA here is from genome assembly GCA_017460025.1 of Methanobrevibacter sp. Lineage (GTDB taxonomy): Archaea > Methanobacteriota > Methanobacteria > Methanobacteriales > Methanobacteriaceae > Methanocatella. The sequence continues at coordinate 2,296 of JAFUBV010000346.1, forward strand.
ATTATTTCGTTCAGATGGACTTGATTAATGACACCTGTGAGTTAACAATTTATCCCGTTGTTATAAGTGGATATTTACCATATTTCATGTCTCCGGAAGATGGTAAATCCCTTTTAGAAGAACTGAATCCGCAATGCGATCAGTTAAACATCACAGAAAACGGAACAGGAAAATTAACTTTTAATTTGACAAAGGATGAATAATCCTTTGTTTTAAATTTGAACATAATTTATTTAAGGAATTATTTTGATTCTTTCATAAACTCTTCGGTTTGGTTAATTTTTAAACGAGCAATACTTTTGGTAATGTCATCAAAAGCATCATAATCCGCTTCTTCTCTTAATGATTGAGTTCTTGACAGATATTTAAAAGTTTCACTATTGAATGTATCTTCTTTGACAAAGTGTAAACCAAATTCTGAAATCAAACCATTATGTGATTTTGGTCTACTATTTTTACTTATAAGTAATGCTTTTGCAGTAATGAACATGGCATAGTATGATGCACTTACTGAAGATGCATATTGCTCACCCTCATATAATAATTTGCTTGAGATAAGTTTATCATTAGCTTTTTTTAACAAAGCGGTAATTTCATCAATTTCTGACAAGAATTTCTCCCTCCTCTAAAACATTTGATAAAAAACTAAAATGTTGAGTATTATTAAATCTTTCTTCACTCATTATATGGGCGGAAATTAATTCTTGTTTTTCAAGAACGATATCTCCAATAAGATCTGTGATTATGGAATCTATTTTTTCATAATAATTGGATATGATTAAAATATCAATATCTGAATCTGAAGTATCTTCTCCTCTTGCAACTGATCCGAATAGAATTATTAATTTGATATATTTGGAATTTATTGCTTCTGCAAATTCATGTGCAATAAGTTTTCTATTATTCATTGTATCCTCATGTTATTTAGTAATGTTTATTATTTTTTGATTTAATTTATTTAAAAATTTTGTTTTATAGTAAATTGTTAAATTAATTTATTTTAATTTAATTAAATTATTTGGAATAAATTATTTATACTAGTTTTAACCCTAAATAATAATCATGAGTCTAGAAAATTTAAAATCAAGGAATGACCTTTCAGTTGATGAAATAAATTTGTTAATGGACAATGAGAATAACATAAAAATGTATAAAAAACTTTCTTATTTTAGATTCAAAGCATTAGGATTCACAAAAAAAGAATCCTACAAATTAGCAGGAATAAAAAAATCAACAGCATATAATCTTGAAGACCAATGGTTAGAAAATGGTTATAAGGGATTACTTCCAAAAGGAAAGGGGGGGCGAAGCCCAAAATTAAATGAAAACCAATTAACTGAATTAAAATCCATTTTAGACACACAGGACGAATGGTTGGTTAATGATGTTATGGAACTAATTAAAAACAAATGGAACATTGATTACAGTTATGTAGGTACTCAAAATTTACTAGAAACTCAATTTAGTATAAATATTGGAAATTATTACTCAAATAAGCAAGAAAATAAAAAACAAACAAATAATATCATTGAAAATTTCAATGATATTGATCAAGAAAATAAAGATGAATTAAATAAAATAATTGGACTCATAAAAAATGAAAACGACTTATTTGTCTACAGAAAACTAATATACTTATTATTCAAACTATTAGGATTTTCTACAGAAGTAGCATCATTATTCTTAAATATAACTCCCGTAACAGGTAATACATGGACAAAACAATGGAATGAAAACAAATATGAAGGATTATTAAAAAAATCAGGACAAGGCCGAAAACCAAAATTAACAAACGATGAATTAAATTCAATTAAAAAAACTAAGTGAAAGGGACGATTTGTTCACCTGGGAAATATTATGTATGATTAAAGAAGAATATGGAGTAACATATTCTTATTCATACATAACTCGATTATTAAGAAGTGAATTTAATGCAAAATTCGCCAAACCTTATCCAAAAGACTACAGGCAAAATCCACATTACAAATCATCATTTTATCTAAAATTATACCATATTTTCAAAAAATACAACTTAAAATACGATATCAAAACCGAAAGCATCATTAATTTAGATACAAATGAACCATTTTTAATCTTCAGTTTCGATGAATCTGCATTCCAATTTACAGCCAACAATGTCCATGTATGGTCATTATACAAACCTAAAATTGAAATAGACACCATACACTTACAGTGTAAAGTTGCAGGGGCCTATTCATTATGTAAAAATGGAAAAGATGACTTAGTATTCCTAGAAAACTCAACCAAAGAATCAATTGCATACTGTTTGAAATCTTTACGAGAAAAAAATCCCATTGATGAAATAATATTATTAATAGACAATTTTACATCCCACATTTCCACATTAGTTAAAGAAAAAGCCGAAGAATTAAATATAACTTTATGTTATTTGCCTTCATACTCACCACAATTACAACCTGAAGAAAAAATTTGGAAAGATAATAAACGAGAAATAGCATCATTCAAAGTAAACACAATATCAAATTATCCAAAACTTAAAAAAAGGAAAAAGAGAAATTATTAAGTGAATTAGTTGAAAAATCTTTTTATGAAAAAGTAGAATCGAAAATAAAATGGAATAAAGTACTTAATAATTATATTAAGCCCATAATAAAAAAATTAAATCCAAAACACAATACTGAATGGGAAG
>JAFUBV010000347.1 GCA_017460025.1 Methanobrevibacter sp.
GGGAATTGATAAATACTTCAATTTGCAGTATGAACTTGAAATCGGTGAAGTTCCTGATAATTTCACATATTATGCAATGGGACATCTTCACAATTACATAAATGATGATTTCGGTAAAGGAAAATTGGTTTATCCAGGATCAAGTGAAATATGGAAAACAACAGAAATTGAAGATTACAGGAAAAATGGAAAAGGTTTTGTCATTGTGGATTTGGATTCTTCAAAACCTTCTGTTGAGAGAATTATAATAGATCTTCCCCGTGAATTCATAGACAAAACTATTGATTTTGAAAATCTGGCCGATGAAATAGAATCAATTAAAAATACAATAAAGGATTTCGATAAAAAGCCTATCATTAACTTAACGATAAATAATGTAACATCAACCAGTGCTGCTTATGAGCTGATTAATGAGGAGCTTGACGATTTGACATTGATGGTAAGGCCTAAGTTCAACACTCCTGGTGAAGAAAACATTGACTTGATTATAGATAAGGAAAATGCATTGGGGCCTGTTGATGTGCTAGCTTCCAGATTGGAAAGCTATGATGATGAAGATATTACAAAATTCGTCACTGATTTATATGGGCTTCTTTCAAAAGATAAAAATGAAGAAGCTAGAGAATTAATCGACGAATTTTATAAACGTAAATTTCCTATTGATGAAGAAGAGGAGGATTAAAAATGATTTTCAAACGATTAAGATTAAAGAATTTTAAATCCTATGGAACAGAAATTATTAATTTCAATAAAGGAATCACTGTTATTGTTGGAGAGAATGGTGCCGGTAAATCCTCTATCTTTGAAGCTATTAGTTTTGCTTTATTTAAACAGCATACTGCAGGAAAATTAGATGATTTGGTTCGCAATAATACTGATTCAATGAATGTCGAGTTAGATTTTGTATCAAGAGGCAAGGAATATAGGATTATTAGAGAAAAAACAAAATCAAAATCAATTTCAAGACTTCAAACCAAAACATCAAGTGATGGGGAGTTCATGTCACTATGTTCCGGAGATAAGGATGTGTCTTCATATATTCAGGAAATATTGGATATGGATGCAAATCTCTTTTTGAATGCAATTTATGTAAGGCAGGGTGAAATAGCAGATCTTGTTGATAAAACACCTGCAGATAAGAAAAAACTGATTGGTAAATTATTAGGTCTTGATTCACTCGAAACAGCATGGAAAAATTTAGCTCCATTAATAAGCGAATATGAAAATAAATTATCTGAAATCAAAGGAAAATTATATTCCAAAGATGCTCTTAAAGAAGAGTATGATGCAAAAACCTCTGAGTTAAACGAATTGAAAAACAGGGGCCATGAATTGGAATCACAAATTGAAGAGGTTAAACAGTTAATATCTGAAATTTCTGAAAGCAAACGTAATATGGAACGTGAAAAAGAAATTTATGAAACTCAGATGAATAACTTATCCAATGAGCAGTCAACCCTTGAGAGACTTGAAAAAGACACACACCGTCTTCAGGAAAACCTGGATGAAATCCGTGAAGCTGAAGATGAAATAAACCGTCTGGAAAAATATGTCTCAAAACTTGATGTTTACTTGGACTTTGAAAAGTCTGTTGTAAGCATTCAATCTCTTAAAGAGTCTGAAATTGAATTGGAAGATAAAATTGATTCAATCAAAGAACAAAAACAATCTCTTCATGCTAAAAAACAGGGATATAATGATTATTTGGCATCTGATGAAAAAATATCCAAATTGACTAATCAAAAAGTTGATTTGGAAAAGAAATTGGCCGCATTAACTCAGCTTGAAAATGATAAAAAAGAGTTATTGAAAGTCATTGAATCTGATAGAAACGATATTGAACATTTCTTCTCAATTTCAAAAGAAAAGCTATTGGATTTAGGTGTTTCCCAAAATGATTTGGCTGA
>JAFUBV010000348.1 GCA_017460025.1 Methanobrevibacter sp.
AATGCAGTAATACCTCCGTCTCCGAACACTAATGCCTGTATGATTAGCACAACGGTGAATACGAGTACTGCTGCTTCAGGTGCACAGAATATGATTGCTACTAATGCTCCACCAACCATGTGTCCACTTGTTCCGAATGGGATTGGCATGTTCATGGACATTATAGCAAAAATACCTGCTGCAAGAACTGCTAAAAGAGGGATGCGTTTTTCATCAAGGTTATTTCTTGCCCATTTGCTGGCAAAGTATAATGCTACGATTAAGATTATATAATATATAGCGCATTGCCAAAATGGTATAAATCCGTCAGGTATATGCATTTATTTTTCCTCCATTTTCCTATTAGTATTACTTTTTTCATTTTTTTTTAAGTTTCAGTAATACATTTTTTAATTCAATATCAAGTTTTAGGGAGTATAATTCAATTTAATTAATGAATACTTCTTAATTTTATCTTGATATTAAACATTCTTATAGATTTTATTATATAAAGCTTATCAAAGTAATACTTTTATGTAGTTTTTTTTAAAAAAAGTAATAATAAAGTATTACTTAATGTATAAAAATTTTAAAATTAGTATTACTTATTAAAAACAGTCTTCAAAATTATTGTAATGTAAATGAAAATTGCTATTGCAAAATAGAATAATACTTGAATATCGAGGATTCCTGTTTCAACACCAAGAATAGCATAAGTTAAAAGTAATCCGTATAATCCTATATAAAAGAAATTTTTTGTTTTTTTCATTATTTTAAAGCCGATTCCTAAAATGAATCCTAAAATGCACATTTCCACAGCAACACCTACTTTTCCAAAATCAGCCACCATCTGTCCGATTAATGTAGGGGTAACTGTTACTTCCGTTCTCCATGAAATCAACTTGCCTACAAACATTCTAGGCCCAAGCTCACTTCCGGGGATTGAACCTGCAAGCAATTGGCCATGGGTTGTACCGAATGTTCCACCAATAACATCAAGCAAATTCAAAACATGCAATGTAAAGTCTGCTCTGCTTTTAAGGGTGTAAAATGGATCAATGGCACTGCTGACGGTCAGTTCATTGATTGATCTGAAGTATCCTATTCCGATAATTGCACCAACACCAATCAGTCCTCCAAGAACAACTTCCCATACTGCAATTATGTCTCCATAATATGCAATGATTATTAAAAGGAGCAATGCCGCAAGTATGGGTGTTCTATATCCTAATGTTAATAGAATTCCCACATCAATTACGAGAAGTAATAGAAATCTGAATCTGACTTGTGATCTGGTGATTAGTTTGTCCTGAAAATCTTTTAAATAAATGCTGGCCAATATGCAAGTTCCGGGAATTATCAGAAAAACAGGCATTGTAAAAGCAGGTTTCAGCAGATACCTTATTGATGGTTTTAATATTGGAATTCCGCCAACGGATGCTATGCTGATAAAGAAAAATGCAATACTTACCAGGATTAAACAGAATCCTATTGAATAGATATCTCTTCTTTCAAATACTAAGACATTTCTCATGTCATTTAAGAAAAATCTGGGAAATATTGCCGCACCAATAAAAAAGAATGCGAATGCAATTATCAGCGTTTCAGCTAAACTTATTGAAACTGAATTTAGGGATAATGCTAGAAATGCTGCAAAAACAACAAGAACAACCAATGGATTGAATATGTGGTTTTTTAAAACATTGCTCTTTTTTATGAAACTTAAAAAATTCTCATCAGGGTATAAGCTCTTAAAAAAGCTGTTCACCCATTGGTCTTCTATAAATGCAATAATTGAAAATATTGTTGTGAATAGGAATGATTTATGAAATTCGTCATTTATTACATTTAAAAAAGATGTTAATTTAGAATAAATGAAACTCATAAATCACACAACTTAAAATTTTTGAATATTGATGACATCAAAATTGTTTTCAATGGTATTGATGTCAGAATCACTGCAATTGTAAATCCTTATGGTTATTTGACCAGTAATTCCATTAAATTCTCCGATGATTGGACTTACTTGGGATCATTCTGTATTGGTTGCTCTTACAATACTTCTTTGATCTGT
>JAFUBV010000349.1 GCA_017460025.1 Methanobrevibacter sp.
AAAGATAATAAAATAATATAATTATTGTATACAATACAAAAGGACTAAATATTATGGCAAATGTAAATAATACATCATCCTATATGGATGCAGATAAAAAGGAAATAATCAAAAAATCAAATTATACATACCGTGATGCTCTTGAAGTATCCGCATATCTTATAGAAAAAGGAAAGTTTGAAAGATTCTATAAGGAAATGCAAATTGATAATTTACAAAAAGAATTAGAAGAATTAGATGATTTAGCATTTATAGGTTGCGAATTGCACAAGATTTATGCATCTTATGCAGTTCTAATTATGACCTATGTTAATAATACATCTACACCACTATTTCTTTAATCCATCATTTAAAAACTTATTCTAAAACTACTTTTTTTAACCTTCCAAAATTATTATTTATTACTTTTAAATTTGATAAATTTCTATGGTTTGAATATTATGTAATGTATTATATACAAGTAATATATAAACTATCATTATGTTAGGTAATAAATCTACAATCAGTGCAAGAGTGTCTAACACTCTCAAAGAAGTGGTAGTTGATTCTGAGTATTCTCACAAAGAGGCATATGAACTTGGAGCTGGTCTAATAGCAGTTAACAAGGCAGAAGAAACCAAAACTGAATTAGAACATGACCCAACATATGAAAAAGCAATCAGAGAGAAAAAGACAAAACTACTTAAAGACGAGAAAAAGAAACTGGAAAAAGAATTGAGAGATCTATAGGAGGAATCCTGTGGGTCAGAAGAATTCAGACGTGATATACTTTTTAGAACAGCACAAGCAAGAAATAATTAACAATTGCAAAAAAGGAATGAGTAACAATGACGTACGTGAATTATTGAAAACCAAATACGGAAGAGATGTAGCAGATAATACCTATAGAAAATTCAAGGCAACGCTAAAACTAAACAAGAATGATTTCCTGGAAACCTTACTGGATGAAATCATTACCATGAAAACGGCTGGGGCCACAGATGAAAACGTTAGAAGGTGGTTAGCTGACGAACACTTATTTGAAGTTAGTCGAGCTTCATTTTCACGGTTCAAAAAGAAATACCAATTAAGGGATAAGGACAAAGACCCCAGAGCCCAAGACAAAGAAACATTAACTAATCGAGCAATATCACAAGGCCAACTACTAGACAATGACATCCACACCGATAATATAGATACAGCTATTGATACAATACTACAGCAACAGGTAACTGATATTAAAACCGGCCTTAACAATCTTGACAAGATAACCAAGAATGCAGTGAATATTGAAATTGATTTTGCAAAGCTTGATCAGGAAATACGATTTAATGCTAATGAAAAAAGCTTAGCTAGATATTTACTGGATTTGGCTGAATTGAAAATTCGTTATTTAGAATTATCTGTTAAAGCATTTGATGCGAAAAATAAACTATTTAAAGATGAGATGGACAGACTCTTTAAAAACAGAGTCCTTGAGCTGGAAGATAAGAAAATTGAAATCTCACAAAAAGATTTGATGAATGAAATTGAAATCCTTGCAAAACAAATAGATGATAATAATGTATGATGAAAACAACCGATTCTATTTAGGTGCAAGAGATAAAGCTATTCTTCAGAAATGTGTATATGAGAATCCATATATACCATTCAAACCATTCATCAAACAGGCTGAGATGATTCTAGCTACTGAAAAAGAAGTATTGATTGGTGGTGCTGCCGGAGGCAGTAAATCCACCAGCTTACTTATGAGAGCCTTATTTTATGTACAGGATGATGCTAATGAGTATCATGCACTAATTTTAAGAAGAACATTATCCGATTTAAAAAGGAAAGGTGCTTTAATCCATAAGGCCAGTCAATGGCTTAACAGGAAAGAAATTCAAAGAGACCCAGCTATTAGGGTTAAGTGGGATGGTACTGAACATTCATGGACTTTTCCAAACGGCAATTCATTAACATTCGGATATTTGCGTAACATTAACGACCTCGATACTTATCAAGGTTCTGAATATCAATTCATTGGCATTGATGAGTTAACACAACTGGAGCGCTTTAAATATATCTATATGCGTTCACGTGTCAGGAAAACTAAAGACAATAAACTTCCAACTCAACTGATGGCTTCAAGTAATCCTGGTAAGCGTGGTAACAAGTGGGTGCGCGAAAGATTTATTGAAAAGATAGATGAGGACATCCAAGACAAAGACCAGATAAGATTCATATCCTCCAGTTATGTGGATAATATCTATTTAGACCGTAAGGACTATGAAGAATATCTTATGGGATTGGATAGGGTGACACGGGAACAGTTAATGAATGGTAACTGGTATGCTACCGTTAAAGGTGAGCTATTTGATGAATCGGATTTCCACTTGATCTCTCACGATGAGTATATGAAAATTCCAATCATTAGTGTTATCAGGTATTGGGATCTTGCAGCTACTGAAGTCATAAGTGACAGCACCAGGAGAAATGATGATCCGGATTTCACCGCAGGTGTCATGCTGGCAAAAGACTTGAACGGCAATATCTATATTCTTGATTCATACGAGTTTCAATTGGAATCACG
>JAFUBV010000350.1 GCA_017460025.1 Methanobrevibacter sp.
AGTTATTGACATGAATCGCAAAGGAAAATTCGACATAACACAATTTAGGACAAAAGCAGAGTACTCACCATTTGACGGATGGGAATATGAAGGTGCTGCAGTAATGACTATAGTGAATGGCGATATAGTGTATGATAATTTATAATCAGAAAAACGGCCAATGCCATATTGTGCCAAAAAAGCACAATATTCACAGACGGCACCAGCATTTATTTATTAGTGGAGTGAAGCTAAAAAAAATTAACTTCAGCATATAATATATAAAAATTACATAGTATTTAAAATTAACTAAATTACTATTATAATAACCCAAAACATCCCATTTTGAAAAAATAATAAGTAATGAACAGTGAATTCGGGAATGAAATACAGACCCATAAGAAAACTGTGATTTTCTCATAACATTTCCCAAAACTGTCCATCAACTTAATTATTTTTCAGTATTCCTATTCAACAGACAATTCATCAACATCACCAATATTAACTCATTTGAACAAACAAATGAAAATGAGTAAATCAACAGAATTGCAAAAATTACTGTTAATATCAACTCATTAATATCAAGAGATAATGACAAATCTGTATCCGTCATAGAATACCTCCAACTAATAAAAAGGATATGATAATGAAAGAAAATTTAAAAATTTCCAACATAAAATCACCCCCTTAATTAAATTAAAATGAGGTCTGCACTAGTAAATTATGTTAATTTTAATATAAAAAACTATGCTATTTTAAATTAAAGTAAATATTCAAATAAGCAAGTAAAATTAAAAATTACCTTATTATAGCAATATTTGCTTTAACTAATAATTTATCTTATAGAATAACTTTTTTATAAATTAATTAAAAATTTATTATATAGAATAAATTATTGTAAAATATAAGAAAAACTTATCATATACAATAAATTTATATCAAATTATCAAGATATATACTAATTGAAGGTGAGTAATATGGTAAATAGAGATTTGTATTTGGATAGAATTAAGCGATTGATAGATTTGGATGTAATTAAAATAATAACAGGAATTAGGCGATGCGGAAAATCATATTTTTTAAATTTGATAATGGATGAACTTAAAAATAGAGGAATATCTGATGAAAATATAATCCATATAGATTTAGAACATCCAAAATACAATTATATGGAAAAAAGAAAAGAACTTGATGATATCCTAATACCAGTGCTTGAAAAAAATGATGGAAAAAAATACTTATTGATAGATGAGATTCAAAACATTGATGAATGGGAAAAAATCATTAACGGTTACTTCAAAGCATATAATGTTGATATTTACATTACAGGATCAAATTCAAAACTCCTATCAAAAGAGCTGGCCACATTATTGACTGGAAGATACATGGAAATAAAAATGTACCCATTTTCATTTAATGAATTTCTAGATTATAAAAAGGAATTGGATCATGAATGCATAATTGAAAATGAACTTAAAACTCCAATAGAAAATCTGTTTGAAGAATATTTCCAGTATGGGGGGATGCCTTTAACAATATCTGCAGATGAAAAAGACAAAATAGTTACACTTCAGGATTTATACTCTTCAATATTTTTAAATGATATTGTAAAACGCTATTCTATAAGAAATATTGGATTATTACAGAGAATCACTAAATTTTTAATCGAAAATGCCGGCAATTTGATATCAGCAAACTCAATTTATAAATTTCTAAAACAGGATAAATTATCAATAACTCCAAATACAATATATAATTACCTTGAATATCTTGAAAAAGGATATTTTATATCAAAAGTTACAAAAGAGGACATAATCGAACTAAAAGAAATCAATAATTCAGAAAAATATTACCTGATTGATCAAGGATTTTACAAGTCAAATCTGGAAGAAAAACTAATGAATAAAGGAAATCGTTTAGAAAATATTGTTTATTTGGAATTACTTAGAAACGACTACAAAATAACAATAGGAAAAATCAACAAAATGGAAATAGACTTTATTGCAAGAAAAAAAGAAGAAAAAATCTATATACAAGTAGCATACGAATTAAAAGAAGACAAAACTATTGAAAGAGAATTTAAACCATTGCTTGAAATAAAAGATAACTATCCAAAATATGTAATCAGTACAGACAAGGATGATTACTCACAAAAGGGAATAAAACATTTAAACATTATAAAATTTTTAAAAGAATTTAAATAAACTTAGAAATTAAAAAAAAAAGAAAAGTAAATAGGTGTTAGTACACCTATTTGTAGCAAAGTGCGTCTTCTGGACATGCTTCAATACATTGACCACATAAGGTACAGAATCCTGCAATTGGTAATTTAGGATTGTCTGTTTTATGGAGCATATCGTAAGGACAAGCACTTATACAGTCACCGCATGCATCACATTTGGATGGGTTGAATTCAATCCTATCTCTGGTTACATCTTCGCCGTCGATAGTTACTTCAATAGATCCAACATTTAATGCGTTGTTTGAACAAACTGATGCACAAGCTCCACATCTAATACAACTTGCAAAAGATGGTTTGCCGTCAGTTTCTTCTAATGCAGGACATAACATACCAGTTTTTGTTACAACACGAATAGCTTCGGTAGGACATTTGTTAGCACATGCACCAATGAATTCACATTTTTCAGCGTCACGGCCAATTCCTTCAGCGTCTACAGGTGCACCTTCACCCCATTCGACATCAATTTCTAATGCGTCAACAGGACAGAGGTTTACACATAAACTACATGCAGCACATACTTCAGGAATTTGTACGGTCAAGTCGCCAGCATTTGGTTTGATGAAGTCACCAGGACATGCTTCGATACAAGTGTTACAACCGATACATTTTGAAGCAGTGAAATTAAATGATTTAATTTCTTTTTCACGTTTAACAGGTTTTTTCTCGGAGATGAAAATTTTATTCCAAGGACAGGTTTGTGAACATAATCCGCATTTGATACATTTGTCTTCATCTACAGTAATAGGAGATCCGTATGCATCGAGAGTGATTGCACCTACAGGACATGGGTCAACACAGGTTCCACATCCGACACAATCTGCGACGTAAATAGGTCCTTTACCGGATAAGTCTAAATCGTATTCTTTAGGTTCAACAACACCAGGAATACCAATTACATCTACTGGGCAAATGTCAACACATTTTTGACACATTACACAGAAACCTTGTACTTCTTTTAATTTTTCTTCTGTAACAACGATTGTTTCTTGTGGACAAACTTCTTCACATTTACCACAGGAATCACATAAGATGGAGTTGAAGACTAATCTTGCTTGTTCTACGCCTTCAGCAATTTCGTAGTCTTCTACTTTAAGAGCACCGTTTGGACAGACATCTGCACATTTTGGTTCTCCACCACAAGTGTCACAGTGAATAATTGTAGTAGGTGTTAATTCAATAGCTGATGTAGGACATGTACCTTCACATGCACCACATTTAATACAGCCATCATCGTTAATTATAATCATTTACAAAAACCCCCTTAAATCTAGAATTTTTTAATGAGGTTTCCATCACTGTCTACAATATTAACTTCAGCTAATCTCATTTGACTATCCATTGTGTGGGTAGCGCATGATAAACATGGGTCGTATGCTCTGATAACCATTTCCATTAAGTTGAAGATTTCGTCGCCTACTTCCATACCTGGTTTGATGTAGTCTTTAGCAACTTGGTGAATACCCATTTCCATAGCTGGGTTGTTTTGGATTGTAGCTACTACAATGTTTGCGTAATTACATAATCCATTATCATCGGATTCGTAATGGTGGATTAAAGTACCACGAGGAGCTTCTACAATACCTACACCTTTACCTTCAGTTCTTTCTAATTCATCTGGGAATTTTTGACCAGATAAATCTTCTTCTAATGCGTTAGCAGCACATTCAGCGGATGCTAATAACTCGATGAGTCTTGCATAGTTGAATAATAATGGTGCTTGAGCATATCCGAATGCGTCACGGAAGTCTTTAAGAGCAGCTTGTGCTAATGGAGCTTCGTCAGGCATTTTGTCACAAACGTTGATCCTGGATAATGGTGCAACTCTGTAAATACCTTCTGGGTATCCCATATCTTTAAGGTAAGGGAATTTTAACCAGGAGTAAGGTTTTACGTGTTCTGCAACATAATCAGTATATTCTTCGTTTCTGTATTCGAACATGTCGCTTCCGTCTTTGTCTTTAAATCTAACGTTACCGTTATATACATCCCAAGTTCCGTCAGGTTTTACTGTACCACAGTGTCTTGTGTCACCGAAGTTACCTAATGAAGAGATTAAGTCGATGTTTTCTTCAAATACTGGAATAGCTAAGTCTAAAGTAGCTTGTGCTAATTCGACATTTTGTTTAGCTCTTTCGAGTAAGTCTTTTTGAGTGTCAGCATCTAATTCGGTTGAGATACCACCAGGGGTGGATGAGGTAGGGTGAATAGGACGACCACCTATTTTTCTAACCATTTCTAAACCGTTTCTTCTTATGTTAATAGCTTGAAGTGCGATTTCAGGCATATCTTTGATAACTTGGAAAACATTTCTGGTTTTTCTGGTTCCGTTAGGAATGATTAAATCTGGTGCTGCTAAGAAGTAGAAGTGAAGTGCGTGGGAGTGCATGTATGATCCCCAGTTCATAATTTCTCTCATTCTGTAAGCTGCAGGTAAGATTTCGTAATCATCGAAACCGAAAATTTGGTCAACTGCTTTTGCAGCTGCTAAGTGGTGTTGTACATCACAAATACCACAGATACGAGGTACGAGTCTTGGTAATTCTTCTACAGGACGACCTGTTAAGAATTTTTCGAAACCTCTGAATTCCATAACGTGTAATCTTGTTTCTTCTACATTTCCTGCGTCATCGAGGTGGACAGTAATTTTTGCGTGTCCTTCAATACGAGTAACAGGTTCCATAGTAAGTTTAACCATTTTATTCTCCTCCTTTTTGCATTTTCATTGGTACTAATGCTGCAGGTAATGTGTATGAGTAGAAAGTACCTACAATATCATCCAATTGGTCTGCAACAGTTTCAGGGTCTACTGTTTTATCTTCGTTTACACCGTAGTCAGATGCAATTGCACTGATCATTTTTGCACCTTGGTCTAATACTTTGGAAGTAGGACCGTAACATCCTCTACATTGGATAGCAATGGAAGGACATTCTGCACCACATAAGGATACGGTTGCAGGACCCATACATACTAAACCTTGGGTAATTAAACATAAATCAGGTTCTGGTTTACCTAATTCAAATTGTCTTTTAATGAAGTCCATAGCTAAACCAGCAGGTGGTTTTTCTCTAGGACAAACTTCACATAAGTTAGTAGCTGGTAATTCGATGGTTTCACCGTTTAATAAAGCAAGAACTGCTTCAGCTACAACATCAGAACGTGGTGGACAACCAGGGATAATTAAATCAATGTCCATACATTCGCTTAATGGTCTTACTCTGCTTTCTAAGTGAGGTACGTCTTCGTGAGGAATGATACCTTCTGGGTTAACAGTAGATACGGAGTTGATGTAAGCTTCTTGGTGTAATTCGTCAACAGTCCATAAGTTTCCAAGACCTGGAATACCACCGTAACAAGCACAGGTTCCGTAAGCAATAACCATACTAGCTTTTTCGTTTAACATTTCAGCTAATTCTCTGTTTTCGTCGTTTCTGATTCCACCTTCTGCTATGAGAATGTCTAATTCAGGTACTTCATCATATTTAGTATCCATGAGTACAGGAGAGAATTCAAATTCTGCTAATTCCATAACATCGATTAAAGATTCGTGGAAATCCGCAATTGATAAGTGGCAACCGGAACAGCCTCCGAACCACATAGTTCCTATTTTTACTTTATCTGCCATATTTAACTCCTCCAATTTATCCTTCAGCATTTAATTGGTCTTTTAATGGAGCTGGACCTAAGTCTTTAATTCTGTTAACCATCATGTTAACAGCTTTTGAGAATTTTTCACCTTCGGATGCGGAAATCCAGTCGTGGTGAACTCTTTCTTTTCCAATTCCCATATCTTCAACCAATTTGTAAATTAATCTCATTCTACGATCTAATTTGTAGTTACCAGCGTCGTAGTGGCAGTCACCCATGTGGCATCCTGCTACAAATACACCGTCAGCACCTTCTTTAAATGCTTTTAAAACAAATTGTGGGTCAATTCTTCCAGAACACATTACACGAATAACTCTAATATTCGGTGGGTATTGCATACGTGCAGTACCAGCTGTGTCTGCTCCTCCATAGGAACACCAGTTGCAACAAAACATTACAATTTTTACATCATCAGCCATAGAGTTTTTCCTCCTCTATCAAATTTTTTATTTTATTTTTTTGTTTTGAAAAGATTTCTCCCTTCAAACACGAATTTTAGAATTTTTTAAAAAATTTTAAAATCGTTTTTTTAAGGCAAAATGTTTAGGTATGCCTTAATTTCACAATTTATGTACTTTAATGAGCTAGCTCAGCATAACATTAATGTACTGATTATTATATTACTTTAATAATTAATATAAAGGTTACTTAGAAAAAAAAGCCAAAAAGTTTATATACTATAAAACAAATTTTATAAAAAAAAGAAAAATAAATGGAATTACATTCCATCTACACTCATATCAATCATCATCTGGGTTTGCTGAGCCAATTCATCAGGCAAACCGGTAATGTCCATGTTTAAGAATCCTCTTACAATCATGGACTCTGCATCTTCCTCTTTTATTCCTCTGGAAGTTAGGTAATTGATTTCATCCTCACTGATTTTACCGACAGCAGCTTCGTGAGACATTTCAAGATTTGCTGAACTTGCTTCAAGCTCAGGAACGGCATAAATCATACTGTCGTCTGAAAGAACCAGACCGTGACATTCAAGGTGTCCTTTAACTCCAGGAACCGTTCCGGCCAGGTGTCCTCTGGAATAGATTTTGGATTCATCCTGTGAAACTGCCCTTGAGATGACCTCTCCCCTTGCATTAGGGGCATTGAGTAAAACTCTTGATCCCACATCAATGATTGAATCCTTTTTACCTCCCTGAATTGACTGGAAAATTGCTCTTGAATTTTTACCGTCACAGTAAGCTGTAGGATATGACTGCAATGTAGAAACAGGACTGGTCAGGATATAATTGTTGATATAAGTTGAATCATCCATAAGCTTAACACCTGTTCTTGGCCTTACCTCAACCTGTTCGGCCCAGTTGTGAACCATTGTGAATGTTATTTTGGAACCTGGTTTAAGATACATTTCAGACACACCGACATGCATTGCTGAAGCGACATCGTCTCCTGTAGCGCATCCGGTAATCAGGTGAAGCTCTGAGTTTTCCTCAGCGATGATTACGTTGTGTGCGGTCTGCATTACTGCCTCATCACCTATGAACATACAGGCCTGAACCGGCATGACCTCTTTTGTTCCCGGAAGGGAGCGCACGAAGTATCCGCTCATGACACCAGTTTCCTTTTCTCTTAAAGCTGTTTTGGCAGTGTATTTATCTGCATCAGGCTTTACGACTTTCCACAGGTAATCCTCAAGCCAGCTGTATTTATCCATTGCAACTGACATTCCCATGACTTCAACGGAATTTGAAATTGAATTGTTGGTAAAGACGTTACTCTGGTCCACCTGCAGGAATGATCCTGAACGGTTCTTTTCTTCAGTGTCCACACCCACCTTAAGAAGTGTCTCTTTCGTCTTTTTGCCTACATCATCCAAATCATCCAATAAGTCCAAAGCATTTACAGCTTCATCAGTGAAGTTTTCTATTGTTACATCAGCTCCGATTGGAGCTTTCTTATCCTTTGCTCTTTCAGCATCCTCATAAACATTGCGCACACTCAACACATCCGTTAAAACCATTTTTCCTAATATCTTCAAGAATTTCTGCAGGGTTGCCGGAGCATGAAATTACTCCGTTCATCAGCACATGAGCCTTATCCGCATTGACAAAGTTTAGGATATAGCCCAGGTGAGTAATCAAAAGTCCGCTTCTTTTTCTGGAGCCATGTTTTTTATCCTTATCAAGAAGGGTTCCTATCTCTGATGCAATAAGCTCCACATTTTCAATGTCCACACCGGAGTCAGGTTCATCAAACATTGTAAAATCAGGCATCTGTGCCAAAAGCTGCAATATTTCAGACCTTTTGACTTCCCCTCCTGAAAATCCGAAGTTGACATCCCTGTCAAGGAATTCATCGCTGAATTTGAGCTGGTCAGCCAACTGCTTCATTCTTGGATTCAGCTCTTCTGACATGTCCTGATTGGATTCTATCTTAAGCAGATCCCTTACAGACACTCCTCTGATTGAAGGAGGTGATTGGAAACTTACCCCTATGCCCAACTGTACACGTTCTGCAGTGGTTAATTCAGTAATGTCCTGACCTTTAAATTTAATGGATCCGTTGACAACATTGTATTGCGGGAAACCTAGAATAGTTAAGAATAAAGTACTTTTTCCGGCACCATTTGGCCCTAAAAGAACATGGGTTTCACCTTCATCAATTGAAAGGTTAATGTCTTTTAAAACCCTTTTTCCACCGACTTCCACAGCCAAATTTTCAATTTCAAGTAACATCATATCACCTAATTAGTTCATAAAATAATTTCGTATAATTAAAATTTAGCCTATCAACTATAAATAGTTAACAAAAATAAGGAAATATAACAATTGTTTTATCCAATGAAAATAAGAAATCACTTTATATGCAATATAACAATTGTTTTATTGAAAATTAAAAAAAATAAGATAACTGAAATTATTCAGTTACGATAATGAATTCGCCGACTTTTTCAACTTTAGCAAAAGGAACTAATAACAGGTCACCGTTTCTTTTTGCACCTTTTACATGAATGTTACGGTCAGCTTCTACACGAATAGCAATGTCAACGATTTTACCGGTTTTTTCGTTGATAATAAGTTCATCTAAAACACCAAGAATACGTGCATTATTGGTAGCTACCTGATAATTTCTTATTTCGCTCCATAATTTTTCTTCTCTTTTAGGAATCTGTTTATTTTCCATTAAATCACCTGATAAAAATATTAAATTTAATTATATATTATCTATATGCATTCATTATATTTAAAAGTATAATCTTTTAGCTATACTGGCATCTTGCAAGGTATTTATATTGAAAGCCAGTTCCTGCTTTTCAATTACCAACTGAGTCTCATCCTGAACCTCATTAATACTTTTCAGGACATTTACCCCAACAGGAACAAGACCCTTGTACTCGAATTCATACTCCAGATTCAAATCCTCAAAAATGCTTACAGGAATAAGTGTGGATAAAGCATCCGTTGGACAGTTAAAATAATAATTTAGGATATGATCAATGCACTCACCGGAAATGAAGGGCAAATCTGCATTGATGAAAAGCAAAATGTCATCTTTGGATTTTGCCTCAAAATAATCAAGAATGAATGACAGGTCATGGACAAAATCAACGCCAGGAGTGTCCAGAATCTCATAGCTGAAAGATTTAATATACTCGCAGGTTTCAGGAGTGTTGGGACTGGTGGCGATAATTATTTTTTCGACCAATTTAGATGAATTTAAATTGTCAAGCACATATTTAATTAAAGGTTTATTGTGTAATTCAAAAAGAGGTTTTTCGACTGGAGTTTTGAGTCGTGTTCCTCTACCTCCAGCCATTACAATAGCATAAATCATGAAAAAAACCTAAGCGAACTTGCCCCCGGCCATTTTCATACGATCCTTAAGGATGCATCTTCCGCCCTGGCGGCCTCCAATAGGAACCTTAGGAGTACCCATGGAATTCATACAACGTGCCATGATAGCGGAACCTAAAGCAAGACCGTCTTCAACGAAAACGACATTTTCAAACCTGTCCTGAACAGCCTCCAAAATAAGCTCAGGTTTGCGTCCTGTAATACCTGCCCTACCGGTAATTCCTAAAGCGGAACCAGGAACGATAACATTTTCATCAAATGCAACATCCAAAACCCTTTTAACGATATTTGTACTTACATAATCCAATGTTGAAAGAAGTGTAGGAAGTCCGTCAGCATCATAGAACTGTGCACCCAAATCCATTAGCTCGCCAAGTTTGTCACCGTTGAATCCAACATCACAACCGATTAATGTAGTGCCTGCAGCTTCAGCGGCAACAGGATCTACAGGAACAGTACCGAACCTGTCAACGTCCATAGGAACCTTGCAGATGTTAATTAATTTATGAGCTTCCAAAGCATTGGCTTCAGCCTTTTTGTGATCTGCCTTTTTCATTGCCTTATCGGAATATAAATCCAATGCGGCACCGTTTTTCTTGTCGATTTTACCTGAACCCCTTGCAAGGGAGTCGCTTACAACACCGGCCAAACCGAGGAAGTTACCCACAGTGTTAGCGTAAGGCTCGTTGTCGTTTACGATACGGCCTGCCAAAGTGGAACCGAAATCCAGGGAAACGCAAGGGTTTCTGTAGTCAACATCAGTCCATTTTGCACCTAACTTGATACCTGCAGTAACAAGTTCCCCTTCCATCTCGTTTGCAACTGTTTCTTTTCCTTCAGGAGGAACTACACTTACAACAGCACCATCGAAAAGAATGTTTTCCAAAAGGGAATGCTTTTGCAGTCTTTCCGGAAGCTGGGAAATACCCATTGCAGGAGACATCTTACGAGGAGGAATGTCTGCCTCAAGACATCCGTCAGCAAGAGCGATAATCAATTGGCCTGCCTCTTCAGCAGTTGCAAAACCTGCGGTTACTCCAGTGGATCTGACAACAAAGTCCAAATCCTCATCCTTGTCAACACCACATTTGCGAAGTGATTCCAAAACGGTGTCACGAACCAGTTCGGTTACAGCCTCTTTGGACAGTTCAATACCCCATACAGTCTTACCAAAGACCTCTTCATTGGCCTTAGGCGGCCTGATGTCACGAGTCATCTTAACGGTTTTATTCAATAGATAAGACTCACTGGTGTTTAGGTTGGTGGCCATAACAATAGACTTGGTTGTAGTGTTACCTAATTCAACAGAAGCAGTTACATAAAAAGTATCCGGTTTTTTAACAGCACCAGGAGCTGCAGGACCCGCCTGTTGAGCTTTCAATGAAGCCAAATTCCCCTCTTTGGAATGAGCAATGATAGGCTTAGGACCTTTCTTAAAAAGTTTACTTAAAAAAGACATTATTTAACCTCTCCAAAATTAAAGTTAAATAATAATCTATTATTCAGATAATATAAATTTTGTTAAAAAAAAGTAAAAAAAAGTAGATTAGAATATAATATCTAATCTATAATAATTTGTTCATTGGGTGAACTTCTACAGGTTCAGTTCCCATATCAGCAGCTGCTTCACACATGAACATATCAGTTTGTGCAACAGCAGGGAATGCGATTTTTGCGTTTTCAATAGGACCGAATAATACGAAGTCTCCACCACACATTACTTGCACAATGTTTGCACCAATATCACAAACAGTAAATGCATCTTTGTGACCAGCTTTTTTGTAGTCTCTTAACCAGTCCCATGCAGAAGGTACGTTGTGAATACCGGATCCTACTGGGTATCCCCATTTAGCTTTTTCTGCAAAGGAAGTTTTAGCTGCAATACCTGCACCTTGTCCTAATGGAGTAACTGCAGTATCCATCATAAATTTGTCGATACCACAATCAGCTGCTACTTCAAGTAAACCTTTTTCGTAAGCACCATCGTCACCGTTTTCCCACATTGCCATTTTACCGTCAACGGTAGCATTCATTGGGTTGAATCCTAAAATAATGGAAGCAGTTAAATCAGTTTCTGCTAAAGCATCTAATTCTGATTTATCAGCAGCCATGTTGATTGAGTTGTAAATAGCTCTGTCAGTTAAACCAACTTCATCAGAATATTGAGCACCAGCAACCCTAGCATCACCAGAGGTAGAATCTATAAGGAATGGAGCATCACAGATTTCTCCAATGTATTCAATATACTTTGGAAGTGCTTCTACAGTTTGTCCGAATACTTGTACAATGTATGGGTTACCTGTAACATCTGAAATTTCAGCCATGTCATTAACTAAAGTTTCGGCTTTAGCTTTATCAAAGTCTCCTGCTAATTCATCACTAATAATATTGTGTCCACCGTAGAAAATAGTACCTGCTAAAACTGTAGGGTATTCTCCAGGTTGACCTCCCATTTTGACTCCTGCGAAATCAAAAACAACTTGTTCTTTATCAAATCTAAACATAAAATAATCCTCCTATAAAAACGCAGCTAACATTGATTGCAACATTGCAATCGCACCGAATTTTACGGATACAATCAATATAAATAATCCAAGTATAATACCGTATAAAATACCAACATCCCTACCAGATTGTTGTCCTAAACGTTGGTAGTATTCACCAACAGTGAAATCAACTTTTTCTTCAGCTTCGTCCAATTTAGCAGCTAATTCGTTGAAATCGTCTGCTGATACCATAACTTGAGGTATTGAATTTTCTTCACTCATTTTAACACCCTTTATAATCCACATAATATTGCAATATAAGGAATAATTACCACTAAAAGAACTGCTAAGCAAATACCTAAAGCAATTCCTTTAACTCTAGTTGCAAGCAAACCTGCAAAAAGTTTACCTTCCCTTGCAATAAGTTTTGAACTGTATTCTGCATCTTCGGAAGCTTTTTTAAGTCCACTTATATTAGGTTTATTAGAAATTTGCACCATAATTATACCACCTTATATTAAGAATAAAAATCCAATCACTAAAGTGAAGATTAAACCAATCATTATACCTTGAACTTTTCCAGCATAATTTCCAGCCATATTCCTTTGAACAGCACCGACCATATCGATTTTAGTGTTGATATTTCTAATTCTTGCTTCGATAAGTGCAGTTTCTGGAGATACTACTTTCATTTCTTCTCCGTCATCTGCTTCGTCGTCGTCACCTTCAACAGAAATAACCATTGCGTCTTCTTCGAAAGCACCTGGATCTTTTTCTACACATTCATTAATTTTAGATTGAATTGCTCCTACATCTTCAGTATCGATTAAATTAACGATTTCTAATTGTTGTTGGAATCTTTCAACACCTTCGAGTGGAACATTTTCTACGAAAGGAATAGCACCAGTTGCACCAATAATTTTCTTTTTATCTGGGTCTGCACCGTTTTCGTGTAAAGCCATGAAACTTTGACCAGTAATGTGTCCTTGTACTTCAGCACCAGCCAAAATTAAGAAACGGATATTAGGGTTAGAGATAATATTAGCAACAACTTTTTCAATTCCTAAGTTTTCTGTTTTACATGGGCCTGCAATAGCTGCTCCAGATAATTCAGCTTCAATGTGAGAAGCTAATGTGGTAACTGCTACAGGACTTTCAGGATCACCTACAATGTAATCCCCACTGATAACAGGCCAGTTGTCTGCAGTAGGTTTTTTATCAGCCATCTAGATACCCCCAATTGTTAATGCAGCAAATATTATAAATACAGCAATCAAGAATCCATAAACTACATTAGTTAACATACCAGCAGTCACATAAGAACCTTCTCTTCCAGGGTAAGCCCCAGCAGGACTAGTATAAGGATCTAATGAAGCCATTAATTCATCAGCAGCTGCTTCTACTTTTGCAACTTCTTCGCCAACTTCGTCCATAGATAGGAGAACAACTCCTGAACCTAATGAAGCTCCGATAATACCTGTGACAGGATCGTAAGCTAAATTCATTTCAGGTATAATTTGTACCATAGGTAACATTTGAGCCATACTTAATACCTCCTATTTTATTCCTCTACATTAGGCCATAATCCAGCCCATCTTGTTGATGCTGCATCATTACAGGAAGCTAATACAAATGCTCTGAATGAAATAACCCAACCGATTAAACCGACTATTAATACAACAGCCCATCCTAATCCACCAGTAATTGCGGATAAGATACCTACAATAGTCATGGATAAGAATGCGGTTGAAGCAGCACATTTTAAAGTTCTGACTTGGTCTTCGTTTGGTCCTAAACATGCGTTGAATGGGTGTTGGATAGCCATAGTACACATAATAAATAATATAGCAATGTATCCACTTGCAACAACACTTTCATAAATTGCCATCATTTCGTAACTGCCTGAAATAGCAACTGAGAATGCTAAGATAGATAAACAAGCAGCACCAGCAATTTCAATAGTACATTGAAGCATAATAGGGATTTTCATACCAACAATTTTAGTAGCAACTAATGCAATAATAGCACCGATAATAACTGCGAAAACAAGTGCAATGATAGGTCCTGCGATAGCTAAACCTAAAATAGCAGCTAAACTAATACCAGCTAAGGATGAGATTACACCAACGGATAAAGACATGTAACCGATGGATGGTACACCAGTACCTAAACCGTAACTAGCTACTCTACGAATAGCATCTGCTCCCCATACAATTGCTAAAACTGCACCGATACCAGCTACAACTGGACCAACAATATCTCCTAAAAAGCCTGATAAATAAATACAAAGTAATCCTCCGACAATACCAGCAATTAACAAGTGTGTTGAATTAATTGCACCTGCAGCTGCACCGTCAGCACTTCCACCAGCAGACATTTTATATACCTCCAGTTAAAATAACACAGAAAATTCCGAGCACGACAGATGCAATAGCACATGCGAGTGCTCCAGTACCAATTCTTTTGAATTTAGGGTCGTGCATACCTTCGATAGTACCACCAATGTTATATGAAGCAATAACAGAGTTGATAAAGAACACACCTACACCTAAGATAGCAGCTAAACCAATACTAATAGCAGGATCAGTAACAAAAGTACTGTCATTAACAGCAGTGTTAATACCATAGTATACTAATCCACCACCGAAACCACCAAGGAGACCTCCTATAAGACCACTTATAAATGAAGTAGTAGGTACACCGTGTCCTTCAGTACCAGGAGTTTTATATCTTTCTTGGTTACGTTTGGTAATCCAGTCAACAGGTACTTTAGATGCTGCAGGTACAATACCTACACCAAAGATATAAATTAAGTTAGCAATGAGCATAGTAATACCCATCATGATCATAGCACCTATTGCACCACCTATACCAACTATATAGAATGGTTCACCTGTCATAGTAGCAGCAGTAATAAGACCTGTTAAACCTGCACCAGCAGCTAACATTGCAGTACCAGTACCTACACCAGTAGCTGTTGCCATAGCTGCAGGAGCTCCTCCTACAGGAATGAAGTGCACACCAGCACCAATCATAATACCGCCTATTGCGATGAATAAAATTAAACTAATTGGATCCATAATCGAAACCTCCTTATTCTTCCTCATATGGTCCGTATTTTTCTCTTGCAAATACTTCTAATCTGTCGTTCATGATAATTAATAAAACAACGATTATAATACCTACAATAATACCGCCGTAAATTCCAAATACCACTGTATTCCAGAAACTGAAGAATACAACGAGACCGAAACAGAAACCAGTTAATGGTCCACCGAATTTAGCACAGAAGTTTACAACATCCATAGAGTTTTTAGCACCTAATGGAGCTTTAGTAACGATATCCCCTTGAATAGCTACAGGAGTACCTCCACCAAATTCGAATTTTTGATATTCACTTTCTGCACCATAGTGAACGTCCCCAGTTGAGGAACCGATAGCTCCTAAAGCAATACCCCAAAGCATAGCTAAGAGAGGTAATGGGAATACGTGTAATGGATCAGAAGTACCTAATGGAATAGTCATTAAGTAAGAAATTCCAACAATACAAAAACTAGTTATAAATCCGTGACCTACGATAGGTCCTAAAGATTGAGATAATACATCCATAAACAATGGTTGTTCGAATTGTGATTGACCAACAATCCTACCCATGTGGGATGTAACAGTATAAATAGCGTGAACACAAGCAGCGACAGCAGCACCGATTGCAATTGCGATTACTGGGAATCCAGGAATCATACCAAACATAGTGATTAAAATATATGCAACAGCACCAGCTACACCACACCAAACACCATAAGCGACTGGTTCACCAGAAGCCGCTTTGTTTATCATACGGTGTAAATGTCCCATCTGTGGAGCAAGTTGAACTTGTGAGTTAGGGTTACTTTGAGAACCGATATCAGATTCTAAGTCCTCTGCAGCCCCTCCGATAGTAGCAACTGCACCCATTAATGCAACTACACCTAATGTTACAGGGTCCATAATTTTTTTC
>JAFUBV010000351.1 GCA_017460025.1 Methanobrevibacter sp.
AATCTGGATGACTGTATAGTCTTTACCAAAGATGGCGGAGATGCATTGGCGGTCAACATTTCTTACGTTGGAATCAAGCAAAGACAGGACAAATTGATGAGCGTCAACTTTTCAATGTCCCCACAGAAAGTTAAGCAATTGGATGAATTTTTCTCTGATGTCAATTCAGGAGCACTGTTCTATTATGACATTTCACAGACAGGCAGCATTCCTGTTAACTACAGGGGTTTGTCCAATGTAACCAAAAAAGTAAGCAATGACCCTGAAGCAATATTTGAAGTGTCTCTTTTAATGCAGGCCGCACAGAATGTGCCTAAGGACAGCTATTTGGATCCTACCTGTGACTGCTGTTCATTTCACTGCATATTATAGGAGGATTTTATGTACGGTGATGAAAATTATGTAATGATTGCTAAAATGGATGGTGAGGATTCCATTAAAATCCATGAAAGCTATGTCAGGCTTCGGGAAGGTCAAAACAAGCTCATGGCTTTAAATGTAAAGGCTCCACTTTTTGAGACTGCCGAGATTCAAAGGTTTTTCGAAGGATTCGATTCCTCCGAAAGGTTAAAGGTCAATATTTCAGCCACCGGTGATTTTGGTGTGAAATTCCGGGGCATAATTGACGGCAAGGAAAAGAACTTTTCCCAAAACATGGACCATATCATAATCCTTTTTGAGCAGTACAATTGCTTTACAATAGATGAGTATAAGGACGTCAAAAGGGTTTCTAAATTTATGCCTAGAGGATATTTCAGTTAGATTTCATCCTCTACGGCATCCCAAAAGTCCTGTGCCCAGCTTCTTTTAGCGTCAATGACCAAATCCAATAATCGTACCTTACCGTCCCTGAATCTGAATAAACGGTAATCCGTCTGTGGCTTTTTGGCGCTGCCTTCCTTGTTGCAGTCGAGGTATAGGCCTTCTGAGTATTCTGCCTCGAAGTCTCCTGCCTTCACGAAATCTCCAACAAGTGAGTATCCGTTTGTTACGCTTTTGTCAAGTTCTTCAACTGTTTTGAGCCATCCGCCCTGTGCCCTGAACTTCATGTCTGGGTCAATTTTTGTTATTTCTTCTTTCCAGTTCAATATCATACTACCAAATCCTTGATTGAACTTTATTTTTAATCCATATTTAAGCGAAAAGATAGAGCATTTGAACACTATTCGAAATATCACAATTGTTATATATAATGAAGTTTAAATAAATTAAATACTATAATTAATAACATATTTATTAATTAATGGGCTTTAACATGAATTTATTTGAGAAATTTGGCATAGAACCAAACAATGAAAAATATTATGACATGGCTTTCATGCATGGTTCATATGCAACGGTACATGGTATTAGATATGATTATGAACGTTTGGAGTTTCTTGGTGATTCAATCTTAAACATGTTGGTTTCAGAGTACCTTTACAAGAAATATCCGAAATACGGTGAAGGTAAACTGACAAAACTTAGGGCAAATTACGTATGCCAGTCAGCTTTAATCTATTATTCACATGAACTTGGATTAAAGGATTATTTGAAGGTATCCGTGGATGAAATGAATTTGACTGATAATGAAGTATTGTCAATAACTTCCGACATCTTTGAATCATTTTTAGGAGCTTTGTTCTTGGATCAGGGTTTGGCGTTTACTAAAAGATTTATAGCTAAAATCATCTTCAGACACATTGATGAGGAAGCAGTATTTTTCCATGATTATAAATCTGAAATCAAGGAGTACTGTGATGCTCACGAAACCAGAATTCGCTATGACCTTCTTGAAGAGCATGGAGTTCCTCATGACAAAACGTTTGTAATGGCAATTTATTTGAATGATGAAGAAATGGGAATAGGAATAGGTAAGAATAAGAAAGAAGCTGAGCAAGAAGCTGCAAAAGAAGCTATGAAAAATTTACATTTAATAAGGTGATTTTAATGGATAAGGATTCTGTTGGTATTGTTGAGACACAATATTTGAATATTGACGAGTCTTTCATATTGGAAAGCGGTAAATCATTAGACAATATCACCATAGCTTATGAAACTTATGGTGAATTGAATAAGGAAAAAAGCAATGCTATTTTGATTTGCCATGCTTTAACAGGAGATGCTCACGCAGCAGGTTGGCACGAAGGGGATAGAAAGCCTGGCTGGTGGGAGATAATAATCGGTCCTGGAAAAGTGTTGGACAGTGAAAAATATTTTATAATCTGTTCCAATGTTTTAGGAGGATGCAAAGGAACAACAGGTCCCAAATCAATAAATCCGGAAACAGGCTATGAATACGGTGTGGATTTTCCTGTAATTACAATCAAGGACATGGTTGATGTACAAAAGTTATTGGTTGATTCATTCGGAATCACCCAGCTTTATGCAGTCATCGGAGGATCCATGGGAGGAATGCAGGTTCTTCAATGGATTGTCAGCTATCCGGACATGATGAAAAAGGCAGTTCCAATAGCTACAACAGCAAGGTCTTCTCCTCAGCAAATAGCATTCAATGAAGTCGGTCGCCAATCAATTGTTTCAGATCCTAACTGGAAACAGGGAAACTATTACGGAACCGGCCAGATTCCTAAAAACGGCCTGTCCATAGCCCGCATGATTGCCCACATAACTTATCTGAGCGATGAGTCAATGTTCATTAAATTCGGACGTGACCTTCAGGATAAGGATGAAATCAGCTATGACCTTTCAATGGATTTCCAGGTTGAAAGCTACCTGCATCATCAGGGCGAGTCCTTTGTAAAGCGTTTTGATGCTAACAGCTATCTGTTCATTACAAAAGCGGTGGATTTATTCGACTTGTCAATTAACAATTCTCTTATTGACGGTTTCAAGGATGTCAAATGTAAATTGGAAGTTATTTCAGTTGATTCAGACTGGCTATATCCGACTGAGCAAAGTACAGAAATAGTGGCTGCATTAAATGCAAATGATGTTGAGGTTTCATTTTCTGAAATCAAATCCAATTATGGCCATGATGCATTCCTGCTTGAAAAGGGACAGCTAAATTACCTTTTATCAAGATTTCTGTCTGACAATATCGTTGCAGATTTGATGATAACCAATGTTGCGACAATCCGGGAAGAGGCCAGTGTTGAAAAGGCAGCTAAGCTGATGCTTGACAAAAATGTCACTCACCTGCCCGTTGTAACTGATGACAATAAGCTTATAGGTATAGTGACAAGCTGGGATTTGTCAAAGTCAATTGCAACCAACTGTGAAAACTTAAAGGATATCATGACAAAAACGGTCAAATATTGCTATTCATCAGATTCCATAGAGGATATAAATAGAATGATGCGCAAATTTGAAATTTCATGCTTGCCTGTTGTCGATGAGGATTTTGTTGTTGAAGGAATCATTACAACAGACCATATCAACAATATGATGTCATAACTTTAACTTATAAGTAAAACTTTTTTAATTTTTTAAAAAGTTAAACTTATATATTCATTTTTAAATATAATTATTTTTCAAGATGTTTTTGTGGATATGAAAAGTATACACTTATTAAAACTCTTTTTGTAATTGACTTACTTTGGTGATTTTTATTAGTTCTAGAATGGATAAGTTCTTATTTGGGTGCAAAAGTGCCATTCCTATTGCATTTGGATATATTCCAATGGGTATAGGCTATGCTGCGCTTGCGCTGAAGGCAGGATTTAATCCGTTCCAGACAGTTTCATTTTCCGTTCTTGTCTATGCGGGTGCAGGTGAGATAATTGCCGCTACAATGCTTGCAAACGGAGCAACTGCCCTAGCTATTATATTAACCAATTTCGTTGTTAATTTGAGGTATATGGTGATGAACACCGCAATCTACAATAAGATGAGTGAAAATTCACTGCTGACAAATATTCTAACGGCACATCTTGTTACTGATGAGTCATTTGCAATATTTTCCTTTGAAAATGAATCATCAGTCTGGTTTTACTCAGGTTTGTCCATAACATCATGGCTTTCCTGGATTTTAGGAGCGGCAATCGGAGTATTCGTCCTTGATTTTCTACCGGAAATCGTGACAAACAGTTTCAATATTTCATTATATGCTCTTTTCATTGCAATATTGGTCCCTGCCGTTAAACACAATAAGCGTCTGGGCCTATTGGTTGTTATAACAGCATTATTAAATGTCATACTGCAGTTTGTTGTCGGAAACTGGTCACTGATAATATCAACGCTTTTAGGCGCTTTTATTGGAATGTATATAGTTGACGATGAAGATATGATTGAGGGGGCTGACTGATGGTGGACATTAACATTATTATTTTAGGCTGTGCACTGGTGACATTCATTCCTCGTCTGATTCCTGCAATATTTGTGGATAAGCTCAATTTCGGTCCAAAAGTTGAAAAATTCCTGAATCTGATTCCATACACTGCCCTTGCGGCACTGATTTGTCCGGGAGTCCTGACCGTTGACAATCAGCTATGGTATATAGGTCTTGTCGGTGCAATCGTTGCGGCAGGACTGTCCTGGAAAAAGGTTCCTTTGGGGGCTATCGTTATTCTGACAGTGGTGGTTTTAGTAACGGTTTATTCAATAGTTCCAATGTTTTAAAAAATAGTAAAGAGGATTGAACCTCTTAATTAATTGCTTTTTTTAGTGCCTGGTCAATGTCTTCAATAAGATCCTGAACATCCTCGATACCGACAGACATTCTTATGAAATCAGGGGTGATTCCACTGTCAAGCTGCTCCTCTTCGGTCATGTTGGAGTGGGTTGTGCTTGCAGGATGAATGACAAGGGTCTTTGAATCCGCAATGTTTGCAACATGGCTTAAAAGCTCAACGCTTTCAATGAATTTCTTGCCCTCTTCGATTCCACCTTTAATGCCGAAGCTCACAATACAGCCATAGTTGCCGTTCAGGTACCTTTCAGCCATCTCATGGTTTTCATTATCTTCAAGTCCTGGATAGTTGACCCAGGAAACCGCTTCATGATTTTTTAGGAATCTTGCAATTTCCAGAGCATTGCTGCAGTGCTGATTGACCCTTAATGACAATGTCATGCAGCTTTGAAGAATCATGAATGCATTAATAGGACTCATCACGGTCCCCAAATCCTTCATCAGATGAACCCTTGCCTTTGTGATGTATGCCTTATTTTTAAATGCCTCGGAATATATCAGTCCGTGATATGACTCGTCAGGTTCGGTAAACATTGGGAATTTTCCGTTTGTCCAGTCGAATTTTCCACCATCAACAATCATTCCGCCCATGCTTGTGCCGTTTCCGGATAAAAATTTGGTTGCTGAGTGAACGACAATGTCCGCACCATGATCAAGCGGCTTGACCATAGTAATTGCTGAAGTGTTATCTACAATTAACGGGATGTCATTTTCATGGGCTATTTCGGCCAATGCCTCAAAATCAGGAATGTCAAGCTGAGGATTACCTATTGATTCACAGTAAATTGCTTTTGTGTTTTCGTTGATTGCTGCTTTATAGGCATCCAAATCATGAGTATCAACAAAATTAACCTTGATTCCCCAATTAGGCATGGTATTTTTGAATAATGTATATGTTCCGCCATAGAGGTTATTGGATGATACTATTTCATCGCCATTGCCTGCAATGTTTAAAATAGATAATAGAATTGCACTCATTCCGGTTGACTGCGCCAGTGCACCAACACCGTTTTCTATTGCAGCCACACGATTTTCCAAAACTTCTGAAGTCGGATTTGAAATTCTTGTATAGATGTGTCCATCTTCTTCAAGAGCATAGAGTTTTTTAGCTTTTTCTGCGCTTTCAAATGCATAGGAGCTTGTATGATATATTGGTGTTGCCCTTGCACCGGTTACTGGATCGGGAAACTCTCCCGCATGAACTTCAAGAGTTCTTTGTCTATAATTGTCTTTCATATTATCACCATTGTATATGATAATAATTTCTTTATGTTATTACTATTATATTTGAGCTATTTTCTTTTTGAAAATGGATATTATTTGTACGGTTTAATGCGATTGCTGATATTTTAACAATGCATTTATTCTTTTTATTTCTCGTTCAGCTCAATCATTTTTTTCTAAATTTACAATCTGGATAGCTTGCAGTATTATTGTAGCAGTCTTTATAGCTCTTATTAGATTTAGTTCTACTTTTAGTTTATTTACTTCTTTATTAAAACAATGAAGGAGTTATATTTTTTGATGGGGGTAATATTGTCCCAACTTGTAATTATTGTGGCAATTTTTTTATCATATCAGTTTCAATAGTTATTACTATGAGTTCAATAGTTGGTCTTCAAGGAAAGTTCAGTGGAAATGATTTGATTAAAATGTTAAAAGCATCAAAAATGCGGGGGCCTGATTCATCAGGCATATATCTGGATGAAATTGTCCACAACATAGATTTGGATAGTTTTGATGATGGGAATGAATATGGTGTGGGTTTTGGCCATAATCTTCTTTGCGTTTATGACATGCATGACAGAAAGTCTTCATCCCAGCCAATATCCAAGGGTAATCTTGTTCTGGCTTTCGATGGGGCATTATATAATTTCAGCACCATCAGAAATTTTTTAAATAAGGTTGGCATTGAAGATGAAATCACATCAGATGCCGAGGCATTGATCAATCTGATTGACTTTTACAACAAGGGAGATCTTCTTAAAGCCGTTCAATCTGCTATTCGTCTGATTGACGGCGACTATGTATTTTCCGTATGGGATGGTGAGAATCTGGCCATTGCACGTGACCCTTTGGGCGTCAAACCTCTGTTTTATGCTGTGGGTGATGATTTATGTGCATTCGCATCTTCCCGTGACAGCCTATATGAACTTGGTTTTAAAGAAATTCAAACATTATTGCCTGAAAATATACTTTTTAACTGGGATGATGTAGCTCCGGCACAATATATTTATGAAAAAATCATGGAAGTTGATGCATCTAAGTTGGACAAGCTATTAAAGTTAAGTGTTTCCAAAAGAGTTGAAGGATTAGACAAGCTTGGTGTAATATTTTCGGGGGGTGTTGACAGTTCGATTTTGGCAATGCTTCTTGAAGAGATATCATGCAACAAAAGGCTTGACATAACACTATATGCTGTGGGCACTGAAAACTCAAAGGATTTGGAGGCCGCAAAATACGCTGCCCAATACCTTGACCTGCCTTTAAAAACACAAATAATAACTCCTGAACTTATAAGGAATCATCTGGGTGAAGTAGTCCATGCTATAGGTGACGACAACCTGATGAAGATTGGAGTGGGCCTTACGGCATACTTCGCATCAAGAATGATTCGTGAAGACAACCTGAACGTGGCAATTTCAGGCCAGGGGGCAGATGAGCTTTTCGGCGGATACAACAGATACCTTAAAAGCTATGAGGAAGGTGATCTTGAATTCGAGATTCGCCAGGACATCTCCAACATGTATCATGTAAACCTTGAACGTGACGATGCATGCACAATGCTCAATTCGGTTGAAATAAGGCTGCCTTTTCTGGATAAAAATTTAGTGGAATATGCAATAAACCTCCCTGTCAAAAACAAGATTTCAGGTACGGGTGATGTATTGCGCAAAAACATCTTGAGGAAATTCGCATTCAATGAGGGGCTGGACAAGGAAATTGCATACAGGCCTAAAAAGGCGGCACAGTACGGAACTTGAATCGACAAGATTCTTAGAAAAAAGAATGTTCCGGAAATTGATTTGAAGGAATTTTTATAAAAAAAGAAGATGGTGTAAATAGCTTGGCTATTTACTGATTAGACTATTGTCAAAGCATTCGGAACTTTTTTCAGAATGTTGTCTTTTACTGGAATCATGGTTGATGAAGCAATTGAGAAGTCTGCAGTGTCTGAAGCAATTTTATCATCTTTTTCAGCGATAACT
>JAFUBV010000352.1 GCA_017460025.1 Methanobrevibacter sp.
CATTTAATTTCCTCCTATTTCATTAATTCTAGATAATATTTCATCAGGAGTAGGCATTAATCCACCGATTTGACCCATAAGATATACGTTAGCATCTCTTCTTAATACACGGTCAACCTCATAAAACATTTGACCCAAATTCATTTCAACAACAATGACATCGGATGCGTTTTTAGATAACTCTTTAACTTGTTCTTCTGGGAAAGGCCATGGAGTATCCAATTTGATATAACCTACTTTTTTGCCTTCTGATCTTGCCTTTTCAACCGCTTCTGAAGCAGATCTGACAGGAGCACCATAAGATACTATAACAATGTCCGCATCTTCGCAGTATTTTGATTGTACAGAACAGATTTTATCCCTGTTATTTAAAACTTTATCGCATAATCTTTGAACTAATGCATCATGAGTTTCAGGATCATTAGTATCAGGATAACCTCTTTCATCGTGAGTTAAACCGGTTACATGGATATTGAATCCTTCACCGAATGCCGGCATAGGATTGGTTCCGTTTTCAACATTTCTGAATGGCAAATAGTTTTCCTTATCTTCAGGCATTTGTCTTGCAACAATCTCAATATCATCTTCAACAATGATTTTTTCTCTCATGTGTCCAATTACTTCATCCGCCATGACAAAAACAGGAGTTCTGTATTGTTCAGCCAAATTAAATGCTTTGATGGTGAAATCAAAGAATTCCTGAACACTTGAAGGTGATAATGCAATTGGCTCATAATCCCCATGAGAACCCCAGCGAGCTTGCATCATATCTCCCTGCGCAGCCATTGTTGGCTGACCTGTGGAAGGTGAACCCCTTTGAACGTCAACAATGACAATTGGAGTTTCAGTGATGAATGCATAACCTATGTTTTCCTGCATTAAAGATAACCCCGGTCCTGATGTAGCAGTCATTGACTTGGTTCCTCCCCAAGAACCTCCGATAATAGCACCTGCTGATGCAATTTCATCTTCCATTTGAACAAAAGATCCCCCTACTTTAGGAAGTTCACGGGATAAAGTTTCTGCAACTTCTGTGGATGGAGTAATAGGATAACCTGCGAAAAACCTACAACCAGCTTTCAGCGCACCCTTTGCACAAGCTTCATTTCCCTGAATAAAAAATTCTTCTGACATTTTAACACCTATTTCCTCCCATTTGAAAACTTGGGATTGAAAGAATTGTCTTCCTTATCAACCCACCAATTTTTATTGATATCTACTGTAATAGCTTGATCAGGACAAATTACCTCACAAACACCACAGCTAGTGCATCTATCTTCAAAATTAACATAAGGAAGCTGTACTCCCTTCTTATTAGCTTCAGAAGATATTGCATAAACATTTTTATAACACATAAATAAGCAAAGGTGACAACCTTTACATAAATCTTCATTTATTATAATCAAATTTACAATCTCCTAAACAAATCATTAAATTATAATGTATACTATATTTGTTTTCAAACCTTTAAATAACTTATTGAAATTACTATTTTTTAATTCAAAAATAAGAAATTTAAAATAAATTAAAAACAAAAAAATAAAATATGAAAAAAATAACTACACCAGTAAACGAAAAAGACATTTTATCCCTTGAAGTAGGTGATAAAATTTCTATCTCCGGTGAAATGTTTACAGGACGTGATGCGGCACTTCCACAACTTGTTGAACTGATAAAACAGGAAAAATTGGATTTTGACATTTACGGTTCAGCAATAATGCATACTGCAGTAAGTGATGCGGGAATAGCTCCAACAACAAGCAATAAGGAGGAAATCGAATCAACAATACCCTTTTTAAGTGAGCATGGAGTGAAAATCCATATCGGTAAAGGAATGCTTCATGACAACACCATCCAATCATTGAAAGAAAACAATTCTATTTTTGTAATAACACCTCCTGTTGCGGCATTGCTGACAAGCAAAGTTCTTGAAAAAGAATGTGTTCTGTTTGAAAACGAAGGAATAGAAGCATTTTATAGGTTAAAAGTGGAAAATATTCCTGGAATTGTTGCTGTTAGCAAGGGCAAAAGCATCTGATAACTATATTATTTGTTCCATTTTCCAATTTTAAAAAATTTTTTTACAAATTATATTGACTGTTCAACAACTCATAATGAATATTAAAAAAATATTATAAAATATTCTTTTAAAATAAAAAATTACATAATTCATTGAAATTGAATAAAAAAGGCTATTTTTATTATAAACTGAATAATATACAATAATCGATGCAAAATCAAATAAAAATTATTAAATAGTTTAATTTTTATATGATTATATAAGCATAAAAGGAGGTAAAAAAAATGAATGATTTATTTAATTTATCAGGACAAGTAGCTGTTGTAAGTGGAGCATCATCCGGTATCGGAGTAGACATGGCAAAAGCTTATGCAAGATATGGTGCAGACATTGTAGTTACTGGAAGAAGAAAAGAAAGATTAGATGAAGTTGCAGAAGAAATCAAAGAAATCGGTGTCGACTGTATAGGCGTAGTCTGTGATGTAACAGACACTGAAAGTGTAGAAAACTGTGTAAAAGAAATTATGGACCACTTCGGAAGAATCGATATCCTCCATAATAATGCCGGATACGGAGCAACAAAAGAAGCAGAATTATTGACTGACGAAGAATGGAATATGACTGTAGACGTGGATCTTACAGGTACATTCAAAATGTCAAGAGCTGTAGCACGTGAAGCAATGATTCCACAAAAATACGGAAGAATCATTAACACCGCATCAATGTTTGGTTTAGTTGGAACTATGGCAACACCAACATCCCCATATGCAGCAGCAAAAGGAGGGGTTGTAAACCTTACAAGACAATTAGCAGCAGAATGGGCAAAATACAACATTACTGTAAATGCAATTTGTCCTGGTACATTCCCAACTGAACTTACACGTTCAACCATTGACAATGATGAATACAAAGCGTACACAAAAACTGTAGTTCCTGTAGGAAGATCAGGTGTCGATGGAGAATTAGATTCAACAGTAGTATACCTTGCATCACCTAAATCCAGTTATGTAACAGGTCAGGCAATTGCTGTTGATGGCGGATACACCTGTATCTAATTGAAAGCATTAACTTGAGAGTGCAAACTCTCAAAATTTTCTCTTTTTTAAAAAATTCAATTCAATAATTAATGGTTAATTGAAAAGCTAAAAAAATAGTGGTATATGAGTTATTGGATTAACCCATATTTATTTAAAATTTATTCTTCGTCTTCTTCCTCTTCAGAAGATTCTTCTCTTTTTTCGAATGCATCTACAAAGTTAACTTTTGTGATTTCTTCGATGTTTTCCCAAATGTCTTTAGCTATTCTGAATCTTGCAAAGGTAATGTCCATGTAAGATTGCTGATCGAATTTAGCCATTTCATCTAATTGGATGTTTACAACACCGTCTTCAATTGAGATTTCGGTTTTTTCTAAATCGACATTAGGGTTAGCATAATGTAACTCAATCATACTTTTGATTTTTTCTTCATTGTCTTCGATGATTTCAGTTACTTCAACATCATAGATTAAGTCTTTTCCTGCTAATGGGTGGTTGAAATCCACTTTTACTCTTCCACCGTTGACGGTTAAGATTCTACCTTCTCCACCTTCAGCTGAAATTCTCATACCAGGGTATGGAGTCATACCTTGTTTTTTGAATTCTTTCATAGGAATTAATTGTATAGCTTTAGGGTCACGAGGGCCGAATGCATTTTCACTTTCAACTTCAACAGTTTTACGGTCTCCTGCTTCAAGACCAACAATCTCTTCTTCAATAGCAGGTAATAAATGATTTCCTCCAACTACAATTGGAATTGGTTTGTAAGTTTTGTTTTCATCAAAAATTTGAGCTTCTTGAGCTATTTCATCATAAGTAGTATCAAATACTTCATCATTTTCTTTTATTTTACCAGTAAAATTTACACGAACAAAATCGCCATCTTTAATTGCCATAATAATAACGCTCCTATAATAAATTAATAAACATTATAACATTAATAACTATGTAATATACTACTTAATAAAGTTTCGTTTTTGAATACTGTTCAGATGCTCTCACCAAATTTATTAATTAAATTTAACAAAATTTAATATATGCAAAGACGAGGAGCAGTTAATTTGCCATTGCATGGAGGTCATCCTCCAAGATGGCTGTTTTCAAGAATGGTTGAACTATCAGGAGCGCTGAGTTCAGTTATCATTGAAGAGTATAGCTTGAATGAGTTCATTCGAAGAATATCAAATCCCTACTGGTTTCAGGCATTTTCATGCGTTCTGGGATTTGACTGGCATTCCTCAGGAACCACCACAACAACAATGGGTGCTTTAAAAGAATCATTATCTCCTGAAGAACATGGAATTTATCTGAGTGGAGGAAAAGGAGCAAAATCTCGAAAAACTCCTGAAGGAATTGCTCATGCAGGAGAAATTTTTAATTTAAAGACAAAAACTACTGAAAAATTAATTGAAACAAGCAAATTATCTGCCAAAATAGACAATTCATGCATTCAAGATGGTTATACATTATATCAGCACAATTTCTTTGTTACTGAAAAAGGAGACTGGGCAGTAATACAACAGGGAATGAACACAGACAACAAATATGCCCGTCGTTATCATTGGATGGGCGAAGAAGTTGATGATCTGCTTTTGGATCCACATAGCGGAATATCCTGTGACATGAAAACGCCAGATACTTTGAATATGACAGATAAGCAAAGCAAACCAGCTCAAAAAATCAGCGTTGATTTAATCAATGATAATCCAGACCATTTAAGACAGTATTTTAAAAGAAAAGACAATCAGATGCTTTTGGAAGACTTTACAATGCCTTCACATCATCCTGTGCTTGACATGGACATATCAGATAAGGAATTCGAAGTCCTGAAAAATGCATGGGAAATACAGCCTGAAAACTATGAGGAATTGATTTTGCTTCGCGGAATTGGTCCTAAAAAGATAAGAGCACTTGCATTAATATCCGATTTGGTTTATGGTGAGCCGGCAAGCTGGAAAGATCCGGTAAAATACAGTTTTACGCACGGAGGAAAAGACGGTTTTCCATACCCTGTAGACAAAGAGGTTTATGACAATTCCATTCAAACAATAAAAGATGCTCTTGACCAGGCAAGAATAAAAAAAGATGAAAAATTGAAAGCCATTAAGAGATTGGATGATTTCATATCCTAACGGTTTTCATCATGAATATTTACGTTTTTTCCATGAGCTGTCGGTATGACTTCAAGCACTGGATTTTCAAATTCCAAATCAAATTCCTTACCATCCATCAATAAATGCTGGAAAACAGCCAATGAGGACACTTCTGAATGAGGTTGTGTGGTGACAGACACATTCCAATCAGCAGCCTTATAAACTTTTCCAGGCACTTTGGAACCTCCAACAATGATTAAAATATCACTGCCATCCTCTCTTACTTCAGGAGCCACTTCATGAGCTTGAGAACCGTACATGGTCAGGTGAACTACTTTTCCACCGTTCTTTTTCCAC
Source organism: Methanobrevibacter sp. (assembly GCA_017460025.1). Taxonomy (GTDB): domain Archaea; phylum Methanobacteriota; class Methanobacteria; order Methanobacteriales; family Methanobacteriaceae; genus Methanocatella. Next base: position 5,508 of record JAFUBV010000352.1, read on the forward strand.
TCATTGATAACTCCCATATATGAATCAGTGTGCTCGATTTCAAAACTGCCACCGAATCTTTTGGCAGTGTCTATTACATTATCCATTAACTTATTGTCTTCTTCACCTGCAAGATAGATTTTGCTTGCCCCAAATGCACGAGCAGTCAAACAGACATGGGTTGTAATACGTGTATCCCTTTTTAATCTATGATCTAACCTTAAAACATTAACATCCATTATATCACCATAATTATAAAAAATATAAAGCTATTGACATGAAAAGTAATGCCATTAATCTTCCTACTTCATTACTCATGCCCAATACATCACCGTTTGCAACATTAAAGTTCTTTTTAGCAATTACTGATATTATAAATCCTGCAAAGATGGCTCCTAAAAGTCCTATTAATCCAATGACCCCACCCAACAGATATGCAATTACCGCAACGATTACAGTAGATAATGCATAATTAAGAGAATTTGTTGATAATATGAAGTAACTTCCGATACCTGGAGTCAGCGGCTCTGATGTTAAAGCCGTAG
>JAFUBV010000353.1 GCA_017460025.1 Methanobrevibacter sp.
AAATATGCCTCATAAACAAACTTATGGAATTATATGATTTTAACTGCAACGAGTTATAATTGTGGTTGTAGCAAAATCTATTTTTTCAGTCGATTACTAGTGGTTTGGGAGGTGAAAATTATGGATTTTAAGCTGAATTTCAATTTGGCTGTTAAAGGTCTATCATTTAGACTTTTAATGATACTTGTCCTAATTTTAATTAAGATTATGATATAAGTATTGTGATTCATTTTTTTCATCTCCTGTGTGTGAATTTTTGATTATATGATATTAATGATGATTGAGATATAATATTCTCCATATTATATCTAATTTATTGCTAAAGAGGCGTATTTTCCTTTCTGAAATGGATTATAATCAATTTTTCACACAAATTCAAATATTATATATAGTAGTAAGTAAAAATTAATAATTAGAATTATTTTAATAATTCGAAGTGAATTATTTTTTCACTAAAAAAACCAATGTAATCGAAATCAATGTCTCTGGAGATTTTGTGGGATTTTTCAATCTCACATTAAGGCATTGATTATAAATAATGCTTTTTTTTGATATTCGGATTTGTTTTCATTTAAATAATCCTTTTTTAAAAGTTAAAATGTTTCAGATGAATTTTTGGCTGAGAGTATACTATGAAATTTTGTAGAAACTCCATATCAAATCCAGTGCTTCGCCGGGTTCAAGTGCTGATGATCTGGTCTCTCTCAGGATTCTTTGTATTGAATATTTCTTCAGGTGAGGATATTTTTTGTGGACTTCATAAAGAAGCGGACATCCGAATCCCTTAAACTCCTTTAAATCATAGTTTCTGATTAAGGATTTTATCTCCTGTTTGCCAGTTGATAAACTTGCCGGAAGGTTCAGTCGATATAATGAATCGGCTTGTCTGTTTATGCATTGTGTACCTGTTGCAAGCATATCACCAAAGATAATTATTGGAATTTCTTTATCAATTGCATACTTTTTAGCAATCTCACCTGTGTTTTTGGAGCATCTTCCGCATGGATGAAGCTTTCCTGTAAATGCCTCTTCAATGACTTCCTGATAGTTTGCCTTCAGGTATTCATGCTTAACATCCAGTTTATCACATACGAGCTTAATATTTTGTTTATACTGGTTTGGCAAGATTATTGTTCCAGGATCAACGGTTATCGCAACAGGATTAAATCCCAGATGTTTGGCCAATATCAGTGAAAAGCTGCTGTCGACACCTCCTGAAAGGGCAACTACCGCTTCGGTTTTATCAGATTCCTTAAACTGATTATTGTCAATATAATTTTCAAAATTGAAACTGTATATATTGTCCAGTTTATCATTTATTATTTTAGATAAATTTCTAATTCCCACTAAATCCAAATCAAGGTTTTCAACAGTTCTTTTGGACAGCTTTAACTTGTATTCCTTTTGAAGAAAATCGCCATAGCTTTCAACGTGAACGCTTTCAAGGCCAAGCTTTTCCCTGAGCTTTCCGACAACCCAGCCGCCTTTTCCGATGATTGCTGACTTGTCAGGTCTGTCTTCGGTTATTATCCATAATTCATTTGTTTCATCATTGAAATAAATCTCTTCAATATAGATATTTACTTCATCATGGCCTATTTCACGTCTGATTGCATTGACTTCATTTAGGATGAACTCTTCATCGTACATTATCTCACCAACATTAAATATATTTAATTAAAGAAAGTTATATATTATTTGAGGTTTTATCTTGCTGAATGTTGAACTTTTCTATTTTATAAATAATGATTTGCAAAATCCTATATTTAATATTATAATGCCATTTATCACTCATTTAGGTGGTTTTAAAGCATTATTCGCTATTTGTATTGCAATAATAGTGTTGGCAAGCATTTTCAAAAAGAGAAATGTCAGAAATATTGCTATATTATGTTTGTTGTCATTGCTGATTGCCGACGGTATTGCACTTGTCTTAAAGATTCTCTTTATGGAGCCAAGGCCTTTTGTAGCCTTAAGTGATGTTCATCTTTTAATCACGGAAAACGATCCCAATTCATTCCCATCAGGACACACTACATCAACTGTTGCGGTTTTAGGATTTCTGATTTTCAGATATAAGAATAAGTTATTAAGGGCTGCTTTAATTGTGTGCTGTTTTTTGATAGGATTTTCAAGAATCTATTGTGGAGTTCACTATCCTTTTGATGTTATTGCCGGTGCGATTCTCGGAACTCTGTCAGCATACTTTGTTTACAGGTACGGTGATGAAATTTTGGTGAGGTTAGGTGTTGAAAAGTAGTTATATGGAAAAACTTAATTTCTTAAGTCGCTGATTTTACCGATGTATTCGAAATCGTCCTTGTTGTCAAGGTATTTAACGCCTATTTGTTTATCTCCAGGATGGATTGTTACAATGGACATTCCGTCGTCCACATCGATGGTTATTCTTTTCTTTTTGTCTCCCTTTTCAGTTTCGATTACTATGATATCTTCATTTTTAACGAGTTTTCCTTCTTCAAAATCGTCGCTGATGTCAGTTGAGTACCAGTGTTGTGGTAATTTTAGTCTTAATCCTAAATCGTCAAGTAAATCTTTTAAATGCATAATTACACCTTCGTTAATATTACTTTGGATTTGAGGTTATATAAAGATTTTGTCACTATGTAAGGGGTATTATGGTGTTACTATTGTTTTGGCAAAGTTAATTAAGTCGTTGATGTCTTCGTCGTTAGGATGGCCTCTGTGTACAAATTTGAATGCTCCTCTGCAGTGGAACTCTTCTTCAGCCATGGTGATATTGTTTTCCTGAGCAATTTTTTTGACTTGGTTATATGTGGATTCTATTAAAGCGGCGCTGCTGAAATTCACTATTTTTCCAACATTCACATTTATATTTTGTATAAATTCCTTAATCTTCGCATCAACACCAGCTGCATAAACTGCACTTCCTAAAAATAATATGTCCACATCTTCTGTCAATGGACTGTCAACAGTCAATGCTTCAACATCAATTGCCTGTGAAAGTGCTTCTGCAAGCTTTTTGGTATTGCCTGTTTTTGTATAATATCTGATTGCAACT
>JAFUBV010000354.1 GCA_017460025.1 Methanobrevibacter sp.
TAACAGTAACAACAATAGCTGACGAGGATCATAACCCTGTAACCGCAACATCCAAAATCACTGTAAATAAAGTTGATTCCACATTAACAGTCGACAATATCATATTTGATTATGGAAGCGAAGGTTACGGCAATGTATCATTCACTGGTGCAAGTACAGTTATTGCTAATGTTATTGGTCAGCCTAAAGCTGTTGTTAATGTAAATGGTAAAAAGATTACTGTTTCCGGTTTGGATGCTGGAACTTATGCTTTAAATGTCACAACAGTTCCAGATGAAAATCACACTGCTGTAACACAAACTGCTGCAATAACTGTAAATAAGGCACATACAGAAATTATTCTAGGCAATGAGTCTTTTGATATGAAAGCAATCGAATATGTTGTTCTTAGAGATACTTTAAATCCTGCTGAGGCAGGCAATCTGACATATACTTCCAGCAATAGGACTATTGTAAGAGCAGAAAACGGAGCAATCATGGCTGATGCTGCAGGAACTGCAATTGTCACCGTTTCATATGACGGCAATGAAAATTACAAAGCAGCAGAAAGCAAAACCATTAAAGTCACAGTCAGATTAAATGATGCAAGCGTCAGCGTTGAAAACACTACTTTGGATTTATATGTTGATGATACATTTGATTTAAATGCTACACAAGACCCTTGGTTCCTTGACATCCAATATGCATCCAGCAATGAATCTGTTGTAACTGTAAACGATGAAGGCATTGTTACTGCTGTAGGCGAAGGTACAGCCACAATCACATTAAATGTAGGAGACAACATTACCCACGCTATCAATTCAACCGAGGTCACTGTAAACGTTAAAAAGATTGACACTATTATTGATGTTGATGAGAACTCTTTGGACTTGAAAGTTGATGATGAAACAGTTGTTGTTGCTACTTTAACTCCTGCTGATGCCGGCAATGTTACTTTCACATCTAGTGATGATGATATTGCTTATGTTGATGCGAAAGGTAATGTTGTTGCTAATGGTAAAGGTCAAGCAATTATTACTGTTAGTTTTGCAGGCAATAATAAGTATGCTGCTGCTGAAAATAGGACCATAACTGTCAATGTTAGCTTGGATGACGCTAGTGTCACTGTTGATAATGATACTTTGGATTTAATGGTTGGTGAAACATATGCAATTAACGCTACCAAAAAACCTGATACAATTTTGCTTGATATTACATATACATCCAGTGATGACTCTGTTGCTACTGTAGATGAAAATGGTATTGTCACTGCTGTCGGTGAAGGTACTGCAATCATTACTGTTGAAGTCGGTGACGATGAAATCTATGCTTTAAATTCAACAACAGTCACAGTAAACGTTAAAGATAACATGATAAACGTTTCCGCCCCTGATGTAATCAAACACTACAACAGCACTGAAAGGTTTGTTGTAACCGTAACTGATTCCAGAGGTAATCCTTTGGCTAATCAATCAGTAATCATTAGTGTTAATGGCGTAAACTATACCAGAACAACTGATGCAAATGGAACTGCAAGCATTGCTATTAACTTGATTAGCGGACAGTATAACGTAACCACAACAGTGGACAACGAAACAGTCAACTCAACAGTTACCATAAAATCAACAATAAGTGCTGATGACATAAGCAAAGTAGAAAAGGCTCCTGAACAGTTTGTTGCAACATTCACCGACAGCACAGGAAAATTGTTAACCGACGGTAAGGCAGCATTCAACATCAACGGAGTAATGTACTATCGTGCAATCGGAAGCAACGGTCAGGCAAAGTTGAACCTCAATCTTGAGGCAAACACATACATAATCACAACATACAATCCTGTGACAAACGAACAGACAGGAAACCTTGTAACAATCAATAAAAGAATTGTTAACAACAGTGATGTGACCAAATACTACAGAAACGACACACAATACCATGTGACTGTTCTCGGCGATGACGGTAAAGCTGTCGGAGAAGGCGAAACTGTAACATTCAACATCAACGGAGTATTCTACAACAGAACAACCGACGAAAACGGCATAGCCACATTGAACATTAACCTCTATACAGGAGAATACATCATTACTTCAATGTATAAAGGATGTCTGGCTTCAAACATAGTGAAAGTGCTTCCTATAATGACCGCCCAGGACATCGAAATGAAATATAGGGACGAAACACAGTTCAAGGCAACATTAGTTGACGGACAGGGCAAAGCTTATGCCAACCAGACAATTACCTTCAACATCAACGGTGTATTCTACAACAGAACAACCGATGATAAAGGTGTTGCAGCCTTAAACATCAACCTGATACCTGGCGAATACATCATAACATCCCAATACGGACAGTTCGCAATAGCAAACACAATCATCATCAAATCCCCGTAGATGCGAAAACCGCATCTACCCTTTTTTTATTAACTTTTATTAACCACTTAAAACATACTAAAAGCAATGAAAGTAAAAAGCAAAATCGAATTGAAATTCAAAACACCAAAACTGGCTAAAATCACATATGAAACATTGGAAGTGGACAATGAAAACTTTCTTGATTCCAAACTGGAAAATGACACGATCATCTATGAAACAGACAACGAGTCATTGACAACAACCCTGGCAACCATAGATGATTTGATAGCATGTGAAATTTTATCCGAAAAAATCACCAGCATCAGCGAAAAATGACTTCACCCTCACCCTAAAGACAAACATTATATAATTAAAAATCACAAATATTGTATCATATTAATTCATTGAGAGTGTAAATATGGAATGTTATTATCATCCAAGTAGAGAAAGTACAGATAATTGTGCCATTTGTGGAAAATCCATATGTAAAGAATGCGGATTGGAAATAGCTGGCAAAGTCTATTGTAAAGAATGTTTAGAAAAAATCGTAGGTCTCAGCCTTAACAATGAGCCTCCTAAACCGGAGCCAACTCCTGAACCTGTAAGGCTTGAAAGACAGGAATCTCCAGCCGATCAAATCGAGATGGCTAACCTGACAAAGGAAACCCCTCGTGAAGTCCAGTTCTCAAACCAAAAAATAGCTGACGATTCACCTTACAACATCAAAAGCAACATTTCCTATGAAGGCGGACTTGAGTCAGGCTACGAAGCTCCTAAAAGGGAAGTCATTCCAGAGCAGCCTGTTCAAAATGTGAGGGAAGAATTCATACAACCTCCTGAAGAGGACCCTATCATGCAGGACGTCCTAAGACAGCCTGCACAGCAAGCAAGAAACGAGTATGACTTCACTGAAAGAGTTCAGGCTCCTCCTGCAGATGATTATATCTATCCTGACCATTCCTATGAACCAACAGAAACAACAGCAAGACAGGCCATTGAAGACAAATATGAAAGATACCTTGATGATTTATACTTTGATGAAGTGGAAGAGATTCCTTTAAACGAGCAGCTGGCACGTGACGAGGAACAGTACGGATCACTTACAAGAAACGAGTACAAACCTAGAAACGCTCATGAACAGCAAAGAGCAGCTGATGAGGATTTGGACAGAAGAATCCGTGAAGAGTTAGCAAGAAGGGAAGAAGCTAAAAGACAGCCAAGAAGACAGAGAAGAGAAAAAATTCATAACATCAACTATGAGGAAGAAAAAGAGCCTTATGGAGCTGTTGATATTCTCCTGACAATAATATTGATTATTGTAATTGTTGTAGTGCTTTTCTACATTTTATATGTATTCATGTTAAGCGCAACATATCCAACATTCTTGGATGCTGTTTTCGGCCTGAGAGATCCAGGCGCATTCATCAATGCATTAACCGGATAGTGAGACATTCTCACTATTTACTTTCTCTTTAAAAACTTCCAGAACATCACCATTTTTATAATCCAGAACCCTTATCTGTGAGGGATATTTTTCAATGAACAGGGACATGTCTTCTTTTGTTATCGGATTTTCAAGTATGCTTAAGATTCTTTGTCTGAAATGGGTTGAAAATCCCTGAGGGATTGCTTTTAAAACATCATCCATTGTATCAAAAGTTCCAAATGCTTTAATCTGTGAAGACAATTTTTCATTAAGAAGGTTCAAGCCGGACAAATCAAGGTTATTGGCATTATAGACAATTTCATCCTCAAGCCTTTTTCCAAAGATTATTGAATCCTGGTTGTTAGTCAAAACCTCAATCGTTTTTTCAGGCATCATGTCACGAACAGAATCGAATTTGCCACTCATGACGGCCTCACGAATTCTGGTTCCGCTGACGCCTTCGATTCTTTCAACGAAAATGAATTTATTCCTATAGTCAAAGCCTATCTTTGAAAGGGAATTAGCGAAGGATGCTATCACATAGTTGTCCTCCTTAAGCTTGTCCCTTAAAAGAACTTCACCTGCGGTTTTGTCAACGATTTTATATGGTTTCGGTGCAACGTGATGGCCCATGTTTATCCTTTTTAGGATTTCTGAAAACCCCTCTTCGGGATTGTATCCTCGGGGAATAAAGTCAGCATTCAGAGCCTTGAAATACCTGCACAGGCACAGGGAATACTGGCCTGAACCCATAAGTCCCATGGGAGGGCCTTCCACAACCACATCAGCTCCAAGAGAAACTGCAATTTCAGCCCTTAATTCGCGAGGCAGTATATATGGAATCCCACGTCCGCTTCTCTCAAAGAGTCCCGGCACAATAGCTACAAAAAGTGAGTCGGGAACCTGGGACTTTGCAACTTTCATGCAATGAAAATGACCGTTATGTAAAGGATTGTACTCAGTGAAATCGGCCACCAGACGCACATCACCTGAGCCTTCACGGATTTTCACGTCCGAATCCAAATACTCATGAAACAGTTCCATGTCCCTTCTTGAAATATCCCCAACCAATGACATGAATAAATTTATTTTAAATGTTTATAATTAAACTTTTGGTAGACACTAATCATCAACCGTAATCATCAACCAACACGATTTTTCAATTATTAATTAAAATGCTTTAAATGAAAAAATAAGCAATTTAAGAAATTTAAAAAAATTAATCATCAACCAAAAAGTATACTAATCATCAACCACATAATTCATAATAACTGATGAAAATAAGTGATAATATGTTTGAACCTAAATTTACCTACACGAACAAAATAGTGAATTATATTGCAAAAATCGCTTCAGCCAAAGAAGTCATCAGCAATGCAAAAATAATCCCATTATATGATACTAAATTAAAACAGGACGCACTTATAAAGTCATCACATTATTCAACATCAATAGAAGGAAATCCATTAAATTTAGATGAAGTAAAAACATTAATCAATAACAACCAAGAACCCAGTACAAAAGCAGAACAGGAAGTACTGAACTATTTTAATGTATTAAATCATTTAGACGATTATTATGATAACATTATTACCAAAAACACAATCTTATCCGTGCATAAAAATTTGACTAAAGGATTATTGAAGAATCCTGAGTATGAAGGTAAATTTAGAGATACTCCTGTTGTTATCGGTAATTTACACACTAAAAAGATAAATTATATACCTCCAGATGCTTATAAAGTGCCTTATTTATTGGACGAATTGTTGGATTGGTTAAATAATTCAACAAATGAAATGTATCCAGTCATCATAGCAGGAATTCTTCATTATGAACTAGTGCGCATTCATCCATTTGTTGATGGAAACGGACGGACCAGCAGACTTATGGCAACATTAATCTTATCAATCAACAGATTTAATATAAACAACTACTTCACTTTAGATGAATATTACAACCAAGACAGACAGGCTTATGTGGATGCTTTAAAAAGTGCAGATAAAAACCATGATTTAACAAATTGGTTAGAATATTTCTGTCAAGGAGTACTGCATTCCATTGATAAAGTCAAATCAGAAGTATTGAATTTAGCTCAAATCACATCAAAATATGACAATACCATTGAATTAACCCCAAATGAAATTTCTGTACTAACTCTTCTTGAAGAAAAAAAGCATATTCAGAACAAAGATATTCAGGACATGTTAAATATTTCTCCCCAAGCAAGTTATAAGATTATTACAAAATTAAAAGCAAAACAATTAATAGAAAGTGTTGGAAACGGTAGAAATACAAAATACACTAAACCAAAACACTAATCATCAACCATAATCATCAACCAACACGATTTTTCAATTCCCGATTAAAATGCTTTAAATAAAAAAATAAGTAATTTAAGAAATTTAAAAAAATTAATCATCAACCAAAAAGTAAGATAATCATCAACCACATGCCAACGAATTCATGAAAAACAATATTTACAATATCATACAAAATTCTAATCATGACATTGGATTTAGTTATTAAAAACTCCAAGCTTGTAGGCAGAAGCGGCGAGTATAACATAGGCATCGAAGACGGAAAAATTTCACAAATCAAAAGGAAAAACCTGAAAGGAGATAATGTAATCGACATAAAATCAAACTATCTCATGCCAGGATTCATTGACCCCCATGTCCACTTCAGAGACCCCGGACTTACAAGAAAGGAAGACTTTAAAAGCGGAAGCGAAGCGGCTGCCCATGGAGGATTTACTACCATCATCGACATGCCAAACACATTGCCGAAAACCAACACATACAAGGCACTTAAGGAAAAAATCCAGATAGCCGAAAAGAAATCCGTCATCAATTTCTACCTTCAGGCAGGACACAACACTCTGGAGGAGATGACTAAAATGATGGAGCTGAATCCAATATCCATTAAGGTCTTTATGGATTTGGAAACTGACGAAAGTCTTGAAGAGATTTTTAATAATCTGGGAATTTTAAAGGAAAATACATCATATTCAGGCCTTGTTGCAACTCATTGTGAGAAAAGAAGAATTGTCGAGAAAGAAACTGAAAGGCTTAATGATTCAAATGATCCAATTGACTATTCTTATGCAAGGCCATCTACATCAGAAGATGAATCAGTTGCACAAACGATTGAGCTTGCAAGGAAAAACAATTTAGACTTACATATTTGTCACTTGTCAACAAAAAGTGCCTTAAATATGGCACGTAAAAATAATATAAGCTATGAGTTTACACCGCACCATCTGCTCCTGGACAACAGCGCATACAACACCTACGGAACGATGATAAAAACCAACCCACCATTAAGAGAAAGTGACGTTAAGATAAACATTTCAGATATCGACTCATCAAGCATAATCGGAACAGATCATGCACCACACACATTGGAAGAAAAGCAGAAAGGAGTCTTTACATCATCCCCCGGAATACCTGCACTTGAAACAGTCATAAGCCTTTTATTGAGCGAAGTTAACAAAGGAAATCTTGATTTGAATCTGATTCCAAAAATATTTTCCCAAAACGCCGCAGAAAGGTTTAATCTTAAATCCAAAGGCAGTA
>JAFUBV010000355.1 GCA_017460025.1 Methanobrevibacter sp.
AATCTTTTGATAGAAATCACCTGAAATGTCAAATATTAATGTTGAGGTTATAAGTATCACATCAATGACTATAATGATGCTTAAAATAACCTGTGAAACATTTAATAGCTTTCTGTTCATGATCTTTAATCCTCATAATCATTTATTGAAGAGATAAGATTTTCCATATCTCCTAAAACATTATGCAAATCATCATCATTGCTTTTGGACATGTTAATGACCAGTTCGCTTGACAGATCATCCATCTTGTCAATGATTGAGTTCAGATTGGCCATCTTGGAGTTAATCTCATTTTCTATTCTTTCAGAATCCTCGTTTGCAAAGTTAATAAGGTTAACAGTGCTTACATACTGCTCATTGAAAATCTCATGACAGTTGCCAACAACAGCCATGAACTTGTCATAGGTTATCTGAGGCTGTGAAAATTTGGCATTGATGAGCTCTTTTGTTTTCAATTCCCTGTCATCAAATTCATTTTTAAGATTATTTACTTTAATCAGATAATCAGAATAATGAGAAGAGACATTATTTGGAGCCTCAATGGCTTTGATTTCATTGGAAGCATCTTCTGTCTTATTGATATAACTCGGAGTCTCATCTGAAGAATCACTTTTTGACAACAGCTTGTGAAGGATGAATCCTATTGCAAATGCAACAACAGCAATCAGTACAAATACAAAAACAGTACCCCAAAAAAATGCTCCGTCTTCTCCTGAAAAGTATGATTCTATACCGCTTAAAAAACCAATTACAATAATAGCTACACTAACCAGTTTGGTTTTGGACAATCGGAATTTTTTGCCTTCATACCAGTATAACATGAAATGCTTGATATCATTGCCAAGACCTCCCATGTAAAAGCTGGAATCTATATCTGCCAGTTTATGGATAATAAATCCCATAACAAAGACTAAAATGGCACACAAGAATGCGAAAAAAAGTCCAAATGATACTGGCGGTGTGTCCAAAAGTGGAATCAGAGTAACGAAAAATGTTAGAATTGTCAGAAATTTAGTTCTGGAAAACACGTAACGGTTGTTTTCGCTCCAATAGAATAAAAGATTAATAAGGTCCATATGATTATATTTAAAGAAATGAATATTTAAATATTAACAAATTATTTACCTCTTATATAATCACATAATTTTTCCACACAACATTGTATTACTGCTTTTTCTAGATATTTCATATGTAAAATACAAATAATCAGTTAAAACGGTTGAATAAACCAATCACAATAATTATCTTGGTAATATGGAACTCCATGTATAGGACATATTGAATAAGGATCTTTTACAACAGTGCATGAAGGATCATTTAAAATACTGTCAACATAGGAATTTCCAGAACTAGTTGATTCCTGCACTATTTCTGCAATTGTCAATTTTTGTGAAGTATTGCAAGAAGTATAATTCTCATTTCCACCATAGATAACATCCATAGTGTAATTTCCAACAGTTAATCCATTTAATTGAAGCATTCCATTACCCATTTCATCTGTTACTACTTGTTGAGAGTTTTTACCATCATTTCCATCAATAATTGTAATATTAACTGTTTGATTAGCTAATGGAGTACCGTTAATATCCGCCAATGCAACAGTAAAGTAATCCCCATCATATAAAGTATCATTACTTGTTATGGAAATTACTGTGTCTGTTTTTGCATCGGTTGGATTGATTAGCATTACTCCTAAAACTACAAGTAATGCAATGATTATTAAAAGTAAAGCAATTATAATTTTATTATTCACATTATCTCCCCATTATAAATTAAATAAGTTTATATCCGCATGACTGACAGAACTTCGAATCAGAATCAACTTCACCACCGCAATTGATGCAAAACCTGTTTCTTACTTGCCTATAATCCACAATGTCTTCATCATCAAAACCGGAAACTGATTCACCACCAATTATTTCACCTTTCAGTTTAGAGAATTCTTCTTCACTTATCAAACCCTTTTCAAATAATTCAGCATATTTAATCAAATCATCTGCTTAGCTTGACTGTGAAACGGCAGAACTTTCCTGAGGCCTTGTCATATATTCTTCAAAGGCATTGTTTAACATGATAAAGTCATTTTCATCCACATAT
>JAFUBV010000356.1 GCA_017460025.1 Methanobrevibacter sp.
TTTTGATGATGAAATAACTGAGGATATTAATTCAGAATCTTTTGTAGAGGATATTGAACCTGAACATGCTGAAGAGGTCATCGAACCGGAAACTGCAGATATCGATAATTCAAAGGATAAAGTTAAAGAAACTCCTAAAGTCAAGTTCTCTTCATCAACTGACAGCATTGATATAGATGAAATATATGCTGAGGATAATGAAAACATTGATGAAGAATTTGAGGATAATTCAAGTTATGATTCTGGTCCGAATATTAAAGTTGGCAGCGTTGGCTCTTCTAGTGAGGATAAGGTTGATTTGGGTTCTGATGAGAAAATTAAGGTTGATGATATTCATTATTCAGATGATAATGTTGATTTAGGTTCTGATGATGATCATATCTATGTTGACCATAGCAGTGATGAAATCTCTGAAGAGAAAATTGAAGTTGATGATATTGATTCTTCCGATGATGTAAATGCTGATTTAGATTCTATTGATGTGGATAATATTGATTCTTCCGATGATGTAAAGGTTGATTTGGGTTCTGATGATGATTATATCTATGTTGACCATAGCAACGATGAAAAAAGCACTATTGATTATTCTGATGATGAGGAACCTCCTGTTGTTAAAGTCAATCCTTTAAAAAATATTTTCTTTGGCGATAGCAAACCTAAAAATCCAAACGGATTAAGCGAATCTAGATTTTCTGATGCGATTAGAGGTACTTCCAGACTTAACCTTACTAAAGAGGAGGTTAAGACAGTACATGGTGAAATCATTGATGAAGAGGCAATTGAACACAGGCCTGCTCCTAAAGATGATGATGTCGTTGAAGTTGAAATAATATCTGGTGACATTAGTAAGGCGGGTAATGATGATATTTCTTCGAAAAAAGAAGAATTTAATAATAAAAAGGTAGTATTTAATAAGAATATTGGTGGTGTGTCTGAGATGGAAAGAAAAAGAACTGTCAAACAGGAAGACTTTAGCCATATTATAGATGAAACTTTTGACAATATTCCTGAAGGTACTCTTGGAGATGAGGATATTTCTAACTTGGCTTCAGCTCTTGTAAATAAGGCATTTGATGATGTAATTTCTGAAGCATTAAATAATAAAAACAATCAAAATAATCCAAGTCATGCCGAGGACTATCAAGATAATCAAGAGAATATTGAATATAATGAAATTAATGAAAAGATTACCAGCAATGTTAAACCTACATCTACACCAGACGGTGTTACTTATTACAAAGGAATTGATGATGTTAATAGTCCATTAAGAAAAAATAATCTGTACTATGATGGAGACAAAAACAAAAACAAATCAGTTAAGGATTCAATTAAAAGTGGAATAAGGGATATTAAGTATATCCGCAAATCTTTAAATGAAATTGAAAATCCAACAGAAGTCGGCTATGTTTCCGTTGTTGACAGAACAGAAGAATATGATCCGAATGACTATGTTGAACCGATTCATGATTACGAAGGCGAAGAATATGTTCCTCAAGATGAAGGATTAACATTCGCTGAAAAAGAAGAGTTAAGATATGAAAGAGAGCTCCAAATGGAAAAGCTCAAAAAGGAATTGGCTAGTGATGACAATACTATTGTAACGATTCATGAAGAGGAAAGACGTGAAGATAAAAAAGACCAAGCATTAGAGGATATTATTCAAATTGCTGATGAGGATTATAAGGAAATCGAAAAGGAAAGATTCAAAAGCAACAATACTTTAAAAGCATTTGATGATAATAAGCTTCCTAAAAGAGGAAATATTGAAGATGAAATAGTTGAATATAAGTTTGCAAGTGATTTCGGTCTAAATTCACAGGATGATTTATTCAGCCAGCCAATTGAAAATGTTTCCAAATCCGTTAATCAGATTATTAAAGTTGAAGGACCTATTCATGTTGATGAAGTAATAAAAAGAGTAAAGGACAGCTGTCAGATCAAAAGAGCCGGAGCAAAAATGAAAAAGCAAGTTCTAAGGGCAATTAAAGAATCTGAAAACTCAGGTAATATTATTAAAATAGGTAATTTCTTATATGATGCATCAAGCAATGATGTTGTTATTAGAAAAAGGGTCAAACCTAAAATAGATTTGATTTCAGATGAGGAAATAGCCAAAAATATCGAAACTATTCTGTCCCATAAGCAGAATGTAACTACTGCCAGTTTGACCAGGGAAGTTTCACGCAACTTTGGCTTCAAATCCACTTCCCGCAAAACTTCCGTTAAGATTAAAAGCGTCTTGGATTCAATGATTGCAGATAGCACTGTCAAATTAACAAATGATATTGTAGAGCTTAACTAGGTATTTTTACATGTCTTCAAAAATCAAATCTCCTGAAAACTTGCCTAAAAAACCCGGCGTTTATATAATGAGGAACGCTGATGGTGAAATCATTTACATAGGCAAAGCTAAAAACCTTTTAAATAGGGTTAGATCTTATTTTAGGGAGAAATTGGACAGGCCTAAGACCCAAATTCTAATGAGTCATTTTGACAGTTTAGAATATATTTTAACCAATTCGGAAAAGGAAGCTTTAATATTAGAGGCAAACCTGATTAAAAAGCACCATCCGAGATATAATGTTCAGCTAAAGGACGATAAGAGATATCCTTATGTAAAGATTACTGATGAGAAGTTTCCACGTTTGGTCATCACAAGAAATATTACAAAAAATGGCGTTTATTACGGTCCTTTCACTGATGTTGGATCAGTTAAAAGAACTGTTAAATTCTTAAAATCTTTATTTAAAATTAGAACTTGTCGTAATATGAATGGGCCCTGTCTCAATGCCCAAATCGACTTGTGCTATGCTCCATGTGACGGAAGAATAACTGAAGAGGAATATGCGGAAATTATAAATAAGATTGATTTGTTTTTTCAGGGTAAATATTCCGTCATCGTTCAAAATCTCAAAAAGGAAATGGCCCAAGCAGCCATTAATGAGGAATATGAAAAGGCAGCAGTTTTAAGAGACCAGATCAATTCCATTGAAGAGATTATGGAAAAGCAATTTGTTGATTTGGTTGATGATGATTTGGACCAGGATGTAATAGCTACCGCACAGGGTAAAAATGATATTGTTGTAATTATAATGCCTGTCAGAAACGGTAAAATTACTGGCCGTGATGACTTTTTAATGAGCGGTAGTGAATATGATTCAACTTCCGAGATATTGTCTGCTTTTATTCAGCAGTATTATGGATATAACAGACATGTTCCAAAACAGATTCTCTTGCCGGAAGAAATTGATGATAAGGATCTCATTGAAGATTGGTTAGCTGATTTAAGGGGAAATAAGGTTTACGTTAAAGTTCCTCAAAAGGGAGTCAAGCTCAGACTTGTCAAGATGGCTGAGAAAAATGCCGAAATAATCATTCATCAAAAGAAAAAACTTGAAAATTCATTGATTGAACTTAAAAAATATCTGAAGCTTGAAAAATTGCCTAGGGTCATTGAAGGATATGACATAAGTAATATTTCAGGAAAATTTGCGGTGGGTTCAAAAGTTTCTTTTAAAGATGCAAAACCAAATAAAAAA
>JAFUBV010000029.1 GCA_017460025.1 Methanobrevibacter sp.
CCTTAAGGGAATAGTTATCAGTTATTTGAACTTCAAATTCGCTGAATAGCATGAATTCAACCTCATGATAGAATAATACTTCCTCCAAGTAGTCGTATAAAAGAGCAACGTAGTCTTCGGATTCTATTTCAAAAGTTATTGATTTATCTGGAGTTATATTATCTGTATTTGATATTATGTTAAACATTGCAAGGCCTGCATTTTCAAAAGCCTCATTTAGATTATTGCCGTATGCATAAAAGCCAATATCTGCTGTAACGTCAAAATAGTCAAATTTTTTCATGATTTTACCTTCAAAATAATACTGTTCAAATGCTCTCTATCTCTTTGCTTATATATGGATATTAAACAACTTAAATATAGTGATGTGATATTATGTTTAAAAATATAAATACTACAAAAAGAGCTGATTTAAGAAAAAAAACTTCAATCATAGATGAAATCGCTTATTCAAATATTGATATTCAAGTTTGCATGGTAACGCTCGCTGTATTTTTAGTGTTACTTTTATCTGTGCTCTCCGTTGCGACAGCACAAAACCCATATTTACTATAAAAAATGGGACATAAGTATAATTAGATTAATACCAAACCCTTAAAGCTATGAATGCAAAAGGCGTTATCATTGCAATTAATCTAATTTTAAATACAAAACTAACTTCCGTCAAAGATATACAGGTTCAGATGTCAAAATCGTCAGGGTTGAAACGTAGGATAATTTCACGTGAATTTCCTCGTGAACCTGATCCTGTATATTTTGAATCAATTAACCTCAGGAATTCCAATTTGTCCAGAGTCCTTTTGAATGATGAATAGCTCACTTTTTCTTTTTCACGGAATGCTTCACCCAGAGAGCCTACAAGAGTATTATTTCCTCTTTCGATGATCAGCTGCATAAGGCTTCTTTCAATATCTGTGAGTGAATCCAGAATACGTTCGGTGTTGACTGAAACCATGGAGTCTGTTGCCTTATTGAAATGCTCAACTGTTATTTCACGGGACGCCTCAGCTTCTGCAATATTTCCGCAGGTTCTTAAAAGGTTAATTCCGGTTCTCAAATCGCCGTTTTCATAGGTGTATGAAGCTATCTCTTCAAGCACGTCATCACCCAATACGTTAGGATAAAATCCTGCATTGACCCTGTCCCTTAGGATATCTTCGATTTCTGAGTAAGAATAAGGTGGAAATGTTATTTCCTGTGGAATGAAGACAGTGTTGACATTTTTGTCAAAAGCATATTTGAATTCCAGATCGGACAATATTGCAAAAATAGCTGTTTTTACTCCAGGATATTCTTCATATGCCCTTAGGATATCATAAAATAACTTGTTTGCATTGTTGCTTTGGAACAGGTAATTGACATCATCAAATGCAATGATTAAGGACTGGCCATTTTTTTGAAGTTCAAGCATGATTTTTTCATAAATCCTTGCGAAGGGAACACCCGTTTCAGGAGGCAGAAATCCAAAAATCTTTTTGTGGACCTGAGATATTATTCCGAAACGTGTGGTGTGCAACTGGCAGTTCACATAAACGCAGACAACCTTTTCAGTATTCTTTTCGACAAGTTCATATACCTTTTTGATGGCTGTTGTCTTTCCTGTTGCAGGTGATCCGAGCACCACAGCATTTGATGGCTGGCCTCCGCGCATGGCAGGTCTTATTGCCATTGCCATAGCTTCCATTTGCCTGTCCCTGTAATTGTAGTTTGGAGGCAGGTAATCAGGATCAAAAGCGTTTATGTTTTGAAAAAGACTTTCATCATGCATCAATATATCTTCAATTCCCATAGTATCTAATTTGTATTTAACTATTAAAAAAACTATTCTTTTAGGTTGATTATTCTGACGTTCTCATTTTCAATTACCCAATTTGTCAGTTTTTCGGCGTACTGCAATTTTTTGCGTTTGATTTCATCTGCCGGTCCGACAATGTCAGGAAGGTTTGGTCTTGAATACTTGGTTACGATATCCCCGAAATCCATTCCTGCAAGGGTTACTTCAGATGCCCCTAAAGCCACAGTCAAAAAGAGTGCCCTGTCACCGTCAGTGAATCCTCCGAAGTTATAGAGGTTTCCTACAGGCTGGGACTGGGTGGTTCCAAGGACATTTGTGAAAAATGATGGTATCTTAGTTATTTTATCCAAATTGTCTCCATGGGCATGCACAACAATGTTTGCTCCTCTTAAATCGGCAATAAGAATATCATCAAGGTTTCCATCCAAATCAGTTACAACTATATCCGGAGCAATTCTTTCTTCAATCAGCGCAGTTGTAGCTCCGTCAGCGGCCACAAGCACATATTCCTTAAGGTCATGAGATTCCTTAAGCTGGCGGATATGATCCTTGAGTGATGGGCCTGCACCGAAAAGAATAAACTTGTCTGAAAAACCTACAATTTTACTTAAATCTTCGAGCGTTAAACAGCCCTCCTGGGATAAAATCTCATCAAATACTTGAGCGCATTTTTCATCATCTTCACGGGAAAATCCAAAATCATCAAGAATTTCCTTATAATATATACTCCACTCACCAAATTCCATGTTCTTACCTCAGTTATTAACGATATTAATATCTTTGCCAGTAATATGATTATATAATTTTGCAATTTGCCTTAATGTGAAACCCACCATGAATGCTGATATGACAGTTCCGATGTTGACGCTTGCAAAAGGATTCGTATAAAAGAATACACACATCAGAAGCGCAATTACAACCATCACAGTGTCAAAAGCAATTTTGATTGATGAAAATCTCCAACCAGTTACGATGGCGATTGACTCGACACAGCCCTCACCCGGAAGCGGCGCAATATTGGCCGGCATGTAAACGAATATTCCGAATGCCGTCAGCAGAATGCTTACGAATATCAAAATGACATTAATAATTAAGTTATCCGGAATGTTCATGGAGTAAACTATGAACAATGCAACATCCGTGAAGTATCCGAACAAAAAGCAGTTTATAAACTGAAGCAGACGTCTTGGCTTAAATTTTGATCTTAAAATTATCATTTGGATGAAAATCAATGCCGCATTGAATATAAATGTCGTGATTCCAATGTCAATGCCCGTACATAATGCAAGAGAATAGGAAATTGAGCTTATCGGAGTCGTTCCGAAAGTTGACTTGATGGAAAATGCAACCCCCAGAGACATTATGAATAAACCCAAAACAAAAAAACAAATTCTTTTAATCATCACTAATCTTATATTGATTAATGTATTTAAACCTACATCTTCTTTAAATCCACATTATTTCCTGTAAGCCTTTCGTTGATTTTATGAATATATTTGACTGTTGTTCCGATAAAGAGTGCCCCAAGAACCGTTCCTATTCCCACGCTTCCAAGACTTCCCAAAAACACATAGCTCAATATTAATGCAGACACCACAATAGTGATGTCAAGATAAACCTTTATCCTTGAAAACGGTTTTTTGGAAACGATTGCGATTGCCTGGGTTACTCCCTCAACGGACAATGGAATGATGTTGGTTGGAACATAGAAAAAGAGTCCCAAAGCTATGAAAAATATTGAAAACACTGACATCAGCAATGCAACCAGCAAATTGCCTGCCGGAGGGATAAAATTCATCAGTGAGACGGAAAAGCTTGTGAACGCACCGAAAATAACCCCAACAAAAACCTGAAGGAAGTGCTTTGGCTTGAAATTCCTTCTTAAAAGAATCAGTTCTATTAAAACAAGGAAAGCATGGAATATGAACGTTGCAACACCGATTTCAATTGCCCATATAAGGCTCATCGCATAGGGTATTGAGCTTACCGGCGCGGAGCCCAAATCGGATTTTATGGAAAATGCAACACCTAATGTGATTAAAAACAGACCAAAAATGTAGTTAAAAATGCGTTTTAATGTCAATTCCTCTCCACTGAATTTCATACTTATTTATTTAAATTTTTCAACTATATAAAGAGATATTAGCACAAAAATGTACATCGAAAACGGAATCAAAATTGCCGACTATAATATTTAAAAAGTATAAAAATCAAACATTTAATTAGGTTTAGAAATGCTAAATCTTTTTTATTTTAATGGAGGAAAATCAATGGATGATATTTTATTAATGCTTCCGGGCCCAACAACAGTAGACCCTAGAGTTTTAGCTGCTATGTCAAAAGCTGTTGTAAATCACAGAGGAGCAAAATACGGAGAGATCTTAACTGAAACTACAGAATTAATGAGTAAAGTTTTCCAAACCCCAAATAAATCTTATTTATTAACTGGATCAGGTACTGCCGCAATGGAAACCGCTGTTGCAAATACCGTAGCGCCTGGTGAAAAAATGTTGAATGTTGTTGGTGGAAAATTCGGTGAACGTTTCATGAAAATAGCTAACACCCACGGAATCGAAACCAAGGAATTGGCTGTCGAATGGGGAACCGCAGTAACACCAAAACAAATCGAAGAAGCTCTTGATGAAGACGAAGACATCAAAGCAATTACCGTCATACACAACGAAACTTCCACCGGTGTTGCAGCACCTATCGAAGAAATCGGTAAAGTCATGAAAAACTACGATGCATTATACATTGTGGATACCGTATCCTCCCTTGCTGGAGACTACGTTGACGTTGAAAAATTCGGAATTGACGTTTGTGTAACCGGATCACAAAAATGTTTAGCTGCACCTCCTGGAATGGCAGCAATAACCTTAAGCGACGATGCTTGGAAAGCAGTTGACAATGTTGAAACCAACACTTTCTACCTAGACTTAAAAGCTGCAAGAAAAAGCGGAGACAAAACTCCTCCTGAAACTCCTTACACCCCATCAGTTTCATTAACCTATGCAATGAACGAAGCTTTAAAAATAGTTATGGAAGAAGGATTAGAAAACAGAGTTGCTCGTCACCACAAAGCAGCAAAAGCAAGTGTTGCAGCTGTAAAAGCATTAGGCTTAGAATTATTCGCAGACGAAGCAGTATCATCTGCAACCGTAACTGCAGTCAAAATGCCTGAAGGCATTACCGATGCTGAATTCAGAGGAACCACCCGTGACAAATACGGCGTTGAATTAGCTGGAGGACAAGACCACTTAAAAGGAAATATCTTCAGAATAGGCCACATGGGATGCATTTCCTACAAAGAATTAGTACAAACCTTTGCAGCTATTGGAATGACCTTAAAAGGTTTAGGTGCAATTGAAGACGCTGGCGCAGGTGTTGCATCAATTACAGAATCATACTTATGATTCTAACCCTTTCTTTTTTTATTTAAGAGGAAAATTGTTAATTGCCCTTAATTTACTTTTCCAAGATTATTGAAAGCTTTAATAATATTGTTGGCAATGGAAAATGCATATTCAATATCTTCAAAAACCCAATTTTGATACTCTTTCGAATATTTGCCATGTTCTTTGAGATAATAATCTGATTGATGACGGAGTTTTTTCAATGCTTTCAAATCTCGAGATATCTTACGGTTTAATGAAATTGTAAACGGTCCATTATTCTTAATATATCTGGGCATTCGTGAATGTTCACCATACTTCCATGACACATAATTTGTATTATTTATCAATGATTCTCTAACACAAAGAAATACTGCATAATATATTCTACCATAGATATTCCTTTTTACTGCAGATTCGGATGAATTGAATTCATTTTCCATTGAAGACAATTCTTCTGCCAAATGGAGAAAATCTAAAGGATAAACTCTTCAAAAGAATCAAACATAGTACTCACCACTAATATTTACAAACAAATCTAGGGAAGCCATAACATCATCTGAGAAATTAGATTTTTCACAAAAATCATATAAATCATCCGTTATTTTGTAGAAAAGTTTATCTTCTGTTTCCAGATCTAATTTCCTATTATATCGAACATAAAATTCTATTGCAGGGTTTCCTTCCTCATCATGATTTGATCTGTGACAGCTAATTAGACAATCAAATTTTGGAATGATATCCTCATTGATATGCTTTTCAATAGCTACATAAGGATCAAAACCATGACAAGCAATAATCTCTTCAAGACTAGCTACTTCATACATTTTTTTCACCTTTTAAAATTGATTAAATATAGCTATATTATCTACACCATACTTTGTTTCAGGAAATATTTTAATATTTTTGAAGTGCGACTGTGTGAAAATATTAACCCTTTATATATGAATTCATTTTTTAACAAAATATTTAAAACACAACATCCAAACTTAATATTAATTTATAGGATGTGAATATAATGGCTGAAAATATAAAAACAACTGTTGAAGAATTACGCAGACTTATCAATGTTGATAATGTAATCGGTTCACCAATTGAAACCGAAGATAAAATCCTCATTCCTGTTATGAGAATGGGAGTGGGTTTTGGTGCTGGAGAAAGCCTTTTAGGAAATGAAGGAAATGATGTTGCAGGTGCTGCAGCAGGTGTTGAACCTATTTCAATGGTAATGATTCCCAAAAAAGGAAATGACGCTGAAGGTGTTCGTGTACTTGACTTAAGTAAAGGAACCGAAACCAACAAGGCCTTATCCGACTTAGGACTAATTATTACAGACCTGGTTAAAGGTTACATGGATTCAATGAACAGCGGCGAATACGTGAACGAAGAAGAATTTATTGAACCAGAATTTACAACATACGACGAAG
>JAFUBV010000357.1 GCA_017460025.1 Methanobrevibacter sp.
CATATAAATGTTATTAAAAAAAGAGCAAATCAGTACAAAAAAAGTTTCGTGAAAAAAAAATAGTTTTTAAAGAAAAAAGATAGTAATTAAAAAATTACTATCCACTCTTACTACAGAATACATCTATTTAATTGCTAATTTGATATCTTCTGCTTTTACAGTTTTTCTGCCAGCGTGGCGTGCGAATCCAACAGCTTTAGCTGCGATTTCGTTACCGTAATCTTCGATTGCTTCTGCTAATGCTTCTTTAGCGTCGTCGGATACTCTAGCTGCACCAGCATTTTTTAAGATTCTGCCAACAGGAGCAATTGGTAATTCCATATTTTCACCTCATTTTTTTATACTAATAGTTTAAACTTCACTATATATAAATCTATTGGTAAAAAATGGGTAAATTTCGATAATTTCAAACTATCAAACTACACTTTTCCAACATTCATAAGGCAATAATTGAAACATAATATATTATTGTATGAGTTGGTTATATTGAAAATTAGAAAAAAAATTTAAAAATATCTAAAAATAAAGATGAAAGAAAAAAGAAGAAAAATTATTTATTCATTAATAATTTTCTTAAAGTATCAATGTCCGCATCAACCTCAGTTGGTTTGGTACAGGCATCAATAGCAGTATTAGGATCTTTAAGCAAATGTCCGGTTACTACACATGTAATGGTTTCACCTTTATCAATTACTCCCTGATCAACTAATTTCTTAAGACCTGCAATTGAAGCTGCAGAAGCAGGTTCCACACCAATACCTTCAGTTCTTGCAAGCAATTTCTGAGCATCTAAAATCTCTTCATCAGTTACCGTTTCAGAGTATCCGTTGGAATCATAAATTGCATTCAAAGCCTTAATGTCACTTACAGGCGCACCAATACGGATTGCAGTAGCTATAGTTTCAGGATTTTCAACAGGCACCACTCTTCTTTCGCCTTTTTTGAATGCATTTGTAACAGGACAGGCTCCTTCAGCCTGAATACCGGTCATCATCGGCAAGTCTTTAACAAATCCTGCATTGTAAAATTCAGAAACACCTTTCCAGATAGCTGAAATATTACCTGCATTACCCACAGGCAGGATAATCCTGTCAGGAGATTGCCAGCCCAAATCCCTTAAGATTTCATAACCTATGGTTTTTTGACCTTCCAGCCTGTAAGGGTTGATTGAATTCAATAGGTAAAGGTGCTTTTCTAATGCAAGAGCAGTCATAGCTTCCAAAGCCTCATCAAAGTTACCGTTGATGGACATTACTTCAGCACCATGGAACATTGCCTGAGCCAATTTTCCTAAAGCAACTTTTCCTGAAGGTAAAAATACAATGCAGCGTAATCCCGCACGGGCAGCATAAGCTGCAAGGGAAGCTGAAGTGTTACCAGTTGAAGCGCAACCTACAGTGCTTACGCCCAATTCCATAGCTTTGGTCATACCGACTGTCATACCACGGTCCTTGAAACTTCCAGTAGGATTTGATCCTTCAACTTTAACATATAAGTTAACTCCTAACTCATCACCCAATTTGTCACATTTGCAAAATGGAGTTCCTCCTTCGTCAAGAGAAACGATTTTGCTTTCATCTACCGGAATACACTCTTTAAATTTCCATAAAGTATCTCTTCTGCCATCAAATATATCTTTAGAAACATCAATATCACTGACGAGTTCGAGTACACTTCCACATTTTTCACAAGTGTAGATTACTTCGTCATCATCATATTCTGCTCCACATGAAACACAACGTATCATAAATATCACTAAAATAAAATAAATTTGTATATTAATACTTTAAACTAAATAATATAAAAAATTATCTTAAAACTCAAGTTCATCAAGAGGATTTGGTAAAAGCGTTTCACAGCCGGGAGCCTGTTTTTCAACCAGTTGCCTAAAATAATTGCCGTCCTGTTTGATTGACGGAAATGAATTGTAATGCATTGGAATGACAAATTTAGGATTAATCCATTTTGCAGCGATTGCCGCTTCACCAGGATCCATTGTAAAGATGTTTCCAATAGGAAGCAATGCAATATCCGGATTATAGACTTCTCCAACAACAAACTTCAAATCCGAAAAGAGTCCCGTGTCTCCTGCATGAAAAACCTTTACATCATCTTTAAAATCAAGCAAAAAACTTCCGGGATTTCCTGCATAGCCAATATCCATTTCAAAATCATATGATGATGAATGTTTTGCATCAAGCATTCTTATTTTAACACTGTCAAATGATACTTCCGCACCACAGTTAATTCCAACTGCATTGATTCCCTTTCTTTGAAGATAATTGGAAATTTCATAATTGGAAATCACAAAAGAATTTGAATTTCTGGCTATTTCAACTGCATCTCCAAAATGGTCTGCATGTCCATGGGTGATGCAGATAATATCAGGATTCAAATCATTAACGTCAATAGAGCAGCTTGGATTTGCACGGATGAATGGATCAACCAATATATTGACTCCATCATTTGCGATTAATTCAAATGCTGAGTGGCCTAACCATCGAAGTTTCATTCAAATCACCTACAGCCTGCAGACTCCATCTTCACAGCTGTCAGCTTCTTTATCATTGTCAACGACATTTTCCTCCAAAATCTGGGATAAAACAGATTTGAAATCCTCAAAGGACAATGCACCAGGAACAGAATACTTGCCGTCAAACAGGTAAAAGGGCACCGCATGAATTCCGCCGGACAATGCAATTTCCTCATCCCTTTCAACTTCAGCATCATAAAGATTCGTATTCAATACATCTTCAGCTTCTTTCGGATCAAGTCCTGCATCTTTTGAAACATCCAATAACACTTTTTTATCGGCCAGCTTAAGATTTTGAGAAAAGTAAGCATCAAACAATAAAGTGCTCAATCTTTCAGCTAATTTAGGATCATCTTTGCTTTGTGCCAGTTTCATCAGCCTGTGAGCGTCACGGGTGTTGGTGTATAATGTTGAAGCATATCTGAAATCAATTCCATCTTCAATACCCAATTTTGAAATGTTATCCACTTCCTTTTGAGCATCATCAATTGACAAATTATATTTGAGGGCAAATCTCTCAACGGTTGTTGATTCAACATCCTTAGGTGCATTCTGATCAAGTTCAAAAGCATGAATATCAAACTCCACTTCATCCTGAATGCCTAATTCATCAATAGCTTTTTTCAATCGGGTATTTCCAATATAACAGTAAGGACAAGCAAAATCGCTCCAGTATGTAATTTTCATTTTAATTCCTCGCCAAAATTATTTATGTGAATATATACAATATTTAATTAATAAATGCATGAGTAACTCTACAATTACCATAAGTTGATAATATGATTGAAAACAATATATGTCCAATAGGAAATACACTGGATTTTTTTAACAGGAAATGGATATTCTGTATTTTATCCAATATCTTTAGGGGAATGAAACATTTTTCAGAGTTTAAAAAGGCAAACCCCACCATAAGCAACCACATACTGGCTGAAACCTTAAAATATATGGAAGAAAATGATTTGATTAAAAAAACTGTGATTGAAGATGGCTCAAGAGTTCAAACCGAGTATTCCCTGACTGAAAAAGGCCTGAAAACAAATAAAATCCTATATGAAATCACTTCATATTATTTCAATGAACTGAATTATGTTGAATATGATGAAACTCAAAAATCAGAAATTCTAGATGAATACAAGACAGCTTTTAACATTGAGTAACTCAAGAATTACTTTCCTATTTTTATATTACGTTTCATAGAATAGAAACTATGAATATATTTGATAACACACAATTTGGAAGATTTGCCCTTAAAAGTCACATTATCAGAACGGGATTATGGGAATCACAAAACGACGGTAAGAATTTAACGCCTGAAATCTATGAAAGATATGAAAATCTGGCAAAAAACAATGTGGGGCTGATCATAAGCGAAATGATTTCACTGTACTCACATGACCGTTTTAGCGATTATTCACATTATATCAATTATCCCCAATTTGTAAAGGAATTCAAGGAACTGACAGATGTTGTTCATCAGCATAATGTTCCAATATTTGCACAAATCGGTTTCATAAACTGTAACGTGAATGGAAAGCAGATGATGGAAGTTAATGATTTGACTCTTGAAGATATAAGGAAAATACAGGCAGATTATCTTATAGCTGCCAAAAAAATCGCTTTTGCAGGTTTTGATGGGATACAATTGAATGTGGGAAACAATTACTATTTATCAAGAATCATGGATCCGTTTGAAAACCAGAGAGAAGACGAATATGGTGGCAACACATATAACCGTGTCAGGATTGTTTCAGAAATCATTAAATTAATCAAACAGACCACTGATTTGCATGTCCATTGCAGAGTTAATTTATACAGAGATTTTGATGATTCTGTTGAAATCTGCAGGATATTGGCTGAAAATGGGGCCGACAGTCTTCAAGTAACAAAATTCTTGTCACCACAATACTTCAGAAAGACACTGTCAAATGAAAACATGCTTGTGGAATTTGCCGATAAAGTTGCCAGTGAAGTTTCCATTCCGGTTGTTTTGGGCGGCGGATTATCTGATATGGAAAAGATTAATGATTTGATTAATAATACAAATATTCAATTTCTATCAATGCAAAGGCCTTTTGTCAGAAGTCAGGAATTCTTAACCGAGTGGAAAGAAAAAGGACATGGCCAATCCGATTGCAAAACATGCAATAACTGCTATTGGAAAAAAGCAAGCACCTGTTTAATCAAATCCCAAGAATGAAATTGGCGATGCTTCCGGTCAAATAGACTTCTACAAAACCTGCCATCACCATCAACACTAAAGATACTGCAAATATGAGAATTGCCTGTTTTAGTTTATCAGCATTTTTAATGATTGAATTTTTAAATGATAAATCTTCTTTCAGATAACTTTTTAAGAAATTTATGAAAAAATTAAACAGAACCAACCCTGAAGCACATGCCAAAGCACATGAAGGAAGCTCAAATATTCCATGAGGAACTAAATGAACCAATACCGCAAAGAAATTATCCTGAATTGCAGTGTAATAACCAATGAAAAATCCGTTATAGGCCAGAACAACAACAGACAAACAGAAGAGAATTCCATAGATAAACATCTGGAGAATTATTAAGATATTGTTCAGGAAAATATCTGCAAATGTTAACTGTATTACTCCTGTTTCGACCTTTTGAGTCAAATCATCAACAACAGGGTTGAAATAGCTATACAGATATGGTTCTAAAAAGTATCCTAAAAATAGAGAAAAAATAAGAATTAAAAAAGAAATGTAAATAGCCAGTTTGTTTTCCAAAAAAGCTAATTTAATTTCTCTATAAAATTGTTTGAGCAATTTCTGATGCCTCAACCTGTTTATCCTTTAGCTCTTCAAAGTATTCTTTCATAAGCTCAGAAGTCCTTGCCTTACAGTCTCCGCAGCGTAGCTGTCCGCTCAAGCATTCTTTACGGATTTTATCAAGTTCATTATCATCATCAATCAGGTGGTATACAAGCATTTCATAGATTACGCATTTGTCAACTTCACCACCCAATTCCTCCTGTTCCTTGAGTGATTCTCTTCCACCAGTTTTTGCGGTTTTTACCTTTTTAGCTGCAACTTCAGGCTCTTCATTGAGATAGATTGCAGTGTTTGGCTTTGAACTGCTCATCTTATCTCCGGTCAGTCCTGTGAGGAACCTGTGATATGTGGAAGCAGGCTGGAGGAATCCCAATTCATCATTCAGTCTGTGAGCGATGTCTCTTGTCAATCTGATATGAGGGTCCTGGTCAACCCCAACAGGAACAACAACTTTTTTCGGGCCTCCGAACTCTTCAATCTGCGGAAGCAATATGTCTGCCACCTGCATTAATGGTGCCTGAACGTGGGCGATATTTGTTGAGTTATCAAATCCATAAATGGCATGTAACTGACTGAAATTAGTTTTACGGGAAGCTTTAAATTCCAAATCAAACAGGGATTTGTTCTGTGACTGAAGGTATACGTTGACATTGTCACGTTCAAGGTCAAGTCCTAATGCAATCCAGTTGGTAAGATATTCCTCCACTGCAATTTGCTTTCCCTTTTCAAAGCTCATGTCTCTTGCGGCGTATGATTCCAAATCTGCAATTGGAAGTGAAAGCATTGCACCTTTTTGCTGGTACCAGATTAACTGATCAACAACCATTTTAAAGAAACATTGGATAAGAGGGTTCTTCCACATCCTACATAGTCCTTTGTGCTTTTGCCTCCCCGATTTGTTACCGGTGCCCAGGCGGGAGTGACCAAAACGGGTGTACCAAAAGGAACAACATTATTTTTGGGACAACATCTTTTGGTAACGGGTGAAGTCAACCGAGTCACGTACATTTATCCAATGTTTGAATCGG
>JAFUBV010000358.1 GCA_017460025.1 Methanobrevibacter sp.
AAGGGAATTGTATTAATTATGGATGGTATGGGTGACCGTCCTATAAAAGAACTTAACAATCAAACCCCTCTTCAAGCAGCTAATACTCCAAATATGGATAAAATGGCTAGTGAGGGGATTACTGGTATTATGGATTCAATAGCTCCAGGCATTATTCCTGGAAGTGATACTGCACATTTATCTATTTTAGGATACAATCCGTATGAAGTTTACACTGGAAGAGGACCATTTGAAGCAAATGGTGTTGGAGTTGATGTGCTTCCTGGCGATATCGCATTCAGATGTAACTTCTCTACTGCAGATGAAGATTTAATTGTTACAGACAGACGTGCCGGAAGAATTAAGGAAGGCACTAAGGAAATTGTTGAAGTATTGAATACAATGGTATTGGAAGATTATCCTGATGTCAAGATAATTTTTAAAGAATCTACAGGTCACAGGGCTGTTTTGGTATTGAGAGGAGATGGATTGTCTGATAAGGTAAGCGATGCCGATCCTAAAGTTGAAGGAAATAAACCTAAAGAAGTTAAAGCCTTGGATGATTCAGCAGAAGCTAAAAAAACTGCAGACATCTTAAATCAGTTGGTTGTAAAATCTTATGAAATGGTTAAAGACCATCCTGTTAACTTAAAAAGAATCGAAGAAGGCGAACCTCCAGCAAACATTATTATTCCTCGCGGAGCAGGAGAAGTTCCTGTTGTAGAATCATTGAATGAAAAATATGAAGTTAACTCCGCATGTATTGCAGAAACCGGCCTTATCATGGGAATCGGCAGGTTTGCAGGAATGGACATCATTGAAATGGAAGATGTGACTGGCGGTATTGACACTAATCTGGATAATATTCGTGACACTATCATTGATCAGGTCAAAAACTCCGACCATGACTTTTTCCTAATAAATATTGATGGTGCTGATGAAGCCGGCCACGATGGCCAGATAAAAGAGAAAAAAGAGTTCATCGAAAAAGTTGATGAAGTTGTAATGAGCGAACTTATCAAACTTGAGGATGTTTATATTTTCCTGACTGCTGATCATTCCACTCCGATATCTGTTTTAAACCATTCCGGAGATCCTGTTCCTGTATTGATTAGGGGTCCTGAAGTAAGAGTGGATGATGTCACTGAATTTTCAGAAGTTGCATGCGCAAAAGGCGGATTGTGCAGAATCCGTGGAAGTGATGTGATGAACATCATGATGGATTTAATGAACTATGCACACAAATTCGGAGCTTAGGTGATTTGAATGGTAGCTGCAAAACTATTTGGAACATCTGGTATTAGAGGCAAAATAGGCTCTGAGGTAACTTGTGAACTTGCATTAAACGTAGGTAAATCTCTTGCAACCTATCTGGGAAATGCAGGTAAGGTTGTAATTGGTTATGATACAAGAACCACTAATGAAATGCTTGATCAGGCTATCTGTGCAGGTTTGCTTGAAAGTGGTGTTGATGTAGTTAAGATTGGAATGGTTCCAACTCCATTAGTTGGTTATGCTACCGAAAAATTAGATGCTGATGCAGGCGTAATGCTAACAGCATCCCATAACCCTTCTCAATATAATGGTATTAAACTTTGGAATAAAAATGGAATGGCTTATACTTCATCTCAGGAAGATGAAATAGAAAATATTTACAATAATAAATTATATAAATCCGTATCATGGGATAAGGTAGGTTCTATTTCAGTAAATGAAGAAATCAAAGGTCAATATGTTGACGATTTAGTCGATTTGGTTGAAATCAAACCTGGCCTTAAAGTTGTTATAGATTGTGCATCAGGTGCCGGAAGTGAAATATCACCTTTGGTATTTAGAAAAGCAGGATGTATAGTCACAACCCTTAATTCACAGCCGGACGGATTTTTCCCTGGAAGAAACCCTGAACCAAATGCTGAAAACTTGCAGAACTTAATGAAAACTGTTGTAGCTATTGGTGCAGATTTGGGAATTGCCCATGATGGTGATGCTGATCGTATGATAACTGTTGATGAAAATGGGGATATTTCTCCTTTCGACTCACTTTTAGCTTTAATTTCTAAGGAATTTGAAGGTGATATAGTAACCACTGTTGATGCGGGATTATGTATGGATGAATCTGTGAAAGGCAATGTCTTAAGAACTCCTGTGGGGGATGTGAATGTTGCTGAAGTCATAATAGAAAAAGATGCCGCATTTGGTGGAGAGCCTTCCGGAACATGGTTGCATCCTGATTTCTGCATGTGTCCTGATGGTATTTTATCAGGTCTTAGAATGGCTGATCTGGTTTCTAAAAGAGGCAAATTGTCTGAATTGCTGGCTGAGATTCCATCATATCCAAATATCCGTGAAAAAATTACATGCTCCAAAGAAGCTAAAATTAAAGTAATGGAAAATATGGAAGATTTGCTTAAAGAGGAATTCGATGACATTCGTGAAATAAACTCAATCGATGGTGTCAGATTAACATTTGAAGATGACAGTTGGGTTTTGGTAAGGCCTTCAGGAACAGAAGACTATGTCAGAATCACCTTGGAGTCAAGAGACGCAAAAAGAGCTGAAGAAATCAACGAAATCTGTAAAAGAATAATAAATGATAATATTTAGATGAATTATTTTTCATCTTTCTCTATTTTTTTTAAAATTAGTTTGAATTAAAAATAAAAGAATTAGAAGAAGATAATTTATTCTTCTTCTGCAATAAATGCTTCAATACCTAATGCAGCACATTCTGGGCAAACCCAGTCTTCTGGCATGTCAGCAGGTGTTGCTCCAGCAGGAATGTTGTATGCTGGGTCTCCTTTTTCTGAATCAAATCTGTATTCACAGTGTAAACAAACATATATAGTCATTTTATTATCTCCTTAATTTTTTATTAGCATTGCCAATATAATTTTAAATGTATTGATACTAATATTTAAAATTACTTATTTTTAAATTTCAAAAGAATATGCCCTTTTGCTGATGTTTGTAAGCACATCATTTATTCAATATAAATGTAAAATTTTAAATTTTTTTTAAAATCCTACTTATTTTTCTTTTACTTAATTAAAGAATTTATAGTGCTTATTTTCTTATTTTGCTATTAATCATATTAATCTTACTTCTTTTTCAATAAACTATATATATTGCTCATTTATATAAATATTAAAGAATATTAAATATTTTGCCTATTTATATTCATTTTTTTATAATTAATTGGACCAGGAGGTGAAAATACAAAATGAAAGGCAAACGGTTTATTGTAATAATGGCTATATTTCTCATGTTATGCTCAATTCAGGCAACTACTGCATTCGAAGATAACAATTTAAATCAGACTGATGTTTTAACGATTGATGATGTCCAATTTTCAGATATTGATTATGCTCTTAGTGATGAAGTGGATGTTTATGATAATCTGACTGGTGATGGAGATAATATTGAAATTTCCAATATTGTGGATGTTTCATCAGGCATTGCTGTGGGTTCTTCAGATATTTTAAAGGTTAATGGTCAAGATATTTTGGGTGTTAGTGATGAAAATACTTTAGGAATTCAGGCAGGAACTTTCCATTACGGTATTGATTATGATCAGCAGTATGCTAATAGTGATGTTGTTCCTTTGGAAAGATTTTTTAAAGCTATTTATTGGGGAATTAGGGATTATATGCAATCCAATCCATCTGCTACTCGTGAATGGAATGTTTTTTTAAATAATAAGACATTTACTGGAGGTTATGGTGATGATGGTGTAGGCACTATTCAAACAGGTTATCTGTCCCAAAATG
The DNA here is from genome assembly GCA_017460025.1 of Methanobrevibacter sp. Taxonomy (GTDB): domain Archaea; phylum Methanobacteriota; class Methanobacteria; order Methanobacteriales; family Methanobacteriaceae; genus Methanocatella. Next base: position 3,747 of record JAFUBV010000358.1, read on the forward strand.
GTGGACGTGTATCTTATTTAACATTCAATGGAATGAACTACAACCAAAATGTTGCTTTAGTAATACATTTGTATGGTGGAAGTTCCGTTGATGATACAAGCACATCCACATTGGATTTATCCGGTTATGGTGCAAGCTACTCCTTATTGGATTTCAGTACTCCAAATTCTTCAATCACAGGAATTAACTTTAAAAACTTCAATGTGAATGATCATCCAAATACATTAAATCCAGATACTACAAAACCTTTTATTAAATTAGGTGATCAGAGCAATCCTAGTTATCATCCTGAATTACTTATAACTAACTGTACATTCGATAATATTGTTTTAAATCCTAATCAACCTCTTTATGAAGTTGGTAAAATAACGGATTTACATTTCAGCAACCAGTATTCCGATTCTTCTTTAAGCAATTTAATTAAATTTATCTTTTGGAGAGTAAGGGATAGTGCTGCAAGTACAAATGTTATGGAATATAATATTTTCCTTGACAACAATACTTTCACAGGAGGATATGGTGCAGATGGCATAGGTACAATATCCACAGGATATTATTCATGGGATAACAGCGGAAATAACGGACGTGCAACTTATATAACATTCAGAAATCTTAATCCAAATAATAACGGTTTTTCCTATAACAGAAATATTTCTCTTTATATTTATGGAGGTAAAACCAAAACTGATGCTAAAACATCATCCATAGACTTATCTAAATATGGTGCGGATTACAGATTCATTGATTTAAGTGGTGGTGCATCCAAAATCACTGGTGTCAACTTTAAGAATTTTGATGTCAACAATTATGGAAATACTAAAAGTGAATCCACTTCCATGCCGTTCATATTCTTTGGTGATGAAAAAATTCAGAATTACCAATCCAGTTTAATTAATTGTACTTTTGAAAATATTACTCTAAATGAGAAACAGGCGATTGTTAGGATGGCATATCAGAATAATCCTTTGGATGGTGATCCATTAATGTCTGGAGGTATTATTGATGGATGTAATTTTATAGACAACAGTGCAAGTCAAATTGTTGTTATTGCAGGTTCTCCATCAGATAATAACCATAGGGATGATGGCCCTGTATTTTATGGATTTAATGCAAATAATAACAGATTCATAAATAACAGAGGTAATGCTGAGTTTGATTCTATTGCCAAATCTTTAGGTTTTTCATTTAAGATTTGGAATGAAGCAGCTAATGTCACTCTCCATAATAATACATTTATCAACAATACAAATGCGGTACACGGTGCTGCTTACTGTATAATTGGTACTAATGTTACTATTACTGAAAATTACATTGAAGGTAATCAGGCAGTTTATGGAGCAGGTATAGAATCCCACGTAGGTAATATTACCATTAAAGATTCTGTATTCATCAATAATCGTGCTTCAGGAAACCACTCACAACATTCTTACAGGGATGGTAGTGGTGTAGCTATCGCTCTTTTAGGAAGCAATAACTATATTGAAAATTGTACATTTATAGATAATGTTGCTGAAGGTCATGCGGGTGTTATTGATATTGTTGGAGGAGAACATAATGTTACAAACCCTGACGGTTCAGTAACTTTGGAATATCTCACAGCAAATAATACTATTATCAAGGATTCAGTGTTCTATCACAACATTGCTTATGATTATGCTGGTGCAGTTCATATTAACGGTACGAATACAAGAATTGATAATTGTACCTTTGAAGACAATAATGCTTCATTTGCAGGTGCAACCAGACTGATTGGTGAAAATGTCACTATCATTAATTCCACATTCATCGACAATAATGCTATTCAAGGTGGTGCTTGTTATATTGAAGGGGAAAATGCACATATTTATGATTCTATCTTTACTGATAACAATGCAACCCGTTCAATTATCAATCCTATTAGGGATAATACATCCATGATTACTGCAGGTGGTGCTTTGTTTATTATTGGAAATAATACTCTTGTAACCAATAATAATTTCACAGATAATGGTGCTGTATCAGAAACATCTAAAATAGAAGGTTTAGGTGGGGCTCTCTACATGAATGGTAGAAACCTTACATTTGATTATAATGATTTTACTAATAATATTGCTACTCAGGGTGGAGCTGCATATATTAGCGGTAACAATATCCATGCAGATGTAATTAATTTCACTGCTAACCGAGCTGTTCAGGGTGGTGCTATTTATATTATAGGTAATAACACTAAACTTAACAACTGTAATTATAGTGATAATAATGCTACCAAAGAGGTAAATCCTAATGTTTCTCTTAATGTTACTGGTGGAGCAGTATTTATTGTAGGATATATGACAAATATTACAGAAAGTGAATTTACCAGCAATTTCGCAATCAACGGAAATGGTGGGGCTATCGCTATTGACGGTCATTCTGCAGACATTCTTAACAATAACTTTGAAGATAACGAGGCGGTTATAGGTGGTGCCATATTTATTGACAGTGTAAGTACATACTCAAATATTGTTGATGCTAACTTTACCAATAATTCAGCTATTCATGGTGGAGCAGTTTTCATCAGAGGTAGTGAAACAAATATTGGTAATGCGGAGTTTGTTGACAATAATGCAACTTTTGACTTATCATTTGCTGTCGATAGTGCATATGAAAACTATAATCCTATGGGTGGTGCTATCGGTATTGACGGTAACAGTTCATTCATATACAATGCAACATTTTCAAACAACACTGCAGTAGGTGAAAACTTACTCAGTTATGGTGGAGCTATTGCTATTCAAGGTTATAACACTACTCTTGAAAATACTGATTTCGAATTTAACCAAGCTATTATTGGTGGTGCAATATACTACAAAGGTACCTTAAACGATATTAATGACACTGAATTCAGAAACAATAATGCTATTCAGGGTGGTGCAGTATATATTGATAAATCAAACGCTACTTTCGGTAGTTCAAGATTCTATAATAATTCTGCTACTCATGAATTAAGATTCAATAATTCATTTGACAGTATGCCTGCTGTTGGTGGAGCTGTTAATATTCCTGGTAACAGTATCTTCGTA
>JAFUBV010000359.1 GCA_017460025.1 Methanobrevibacter sp.
ACTGGGACGTAATCAAATATTCTCCAGAAGGCAAGTTAATATGTATTTTAGCCTCACCATTGTTGTCTGTTGTGACATCATACACAATTCCATAAACATTAAATGAAACTTGTTGATGAGGAGCAAGGTTACCTTTCTCATCCAAAGTTTTAGCGGTGAATACAGATCCATCACCACGCACCATAGTTAAATCAGATGTGATTAATCTAGGAAGCACTTTAACAGTATTTCCTGCTACTGCATATTTGTACATTGTAGTGATAACATATTCACCAGGCTGCAAGTTAATATTTAATTGCACATGACCTGTTTCGTTACTGTATCTAGTGTAGAATACACCATTGATATTGAATGTTACTTCCTCACCAGCTTTAGCCCAAGATCCATCAAGTGCACGTAAACGAACAACAAATTGAGAATCGTTTCTGTAATGTTTAACCAAATCGCTTGAATCAATCAAGTTGAAGACTGTGACCAGATTAGCTCTTTCCTCACCAGTAACCGGATTATATGCTGTTAAAATATATGTTCCTGCTTCAAGATTTAAGTTCAATTGAGCCCATCCATCAGCATCAGTGGTACGGTGATAGAAAACACCATTAATGTTGAAAGTCACATCCACACCAACTAACGGATTGCCTTGACCATCAGTGAATAATGCATGGTATTGAGTAGCATTTCTATAGACTTTCAATACATCATTAGCATATATTGTATGTAAAATTTCAACTTGAGATTCAATGGATTGAGCTTTAAATTCTTCATTACCTGCAAACTCGACTTTAACTGAATAATTACCGCATTGGAGATTTAATGGCAAGGATGTTTGACCGTCACTGGTTACTCTAGTGTAAGATACACCATTAATAGTAATAGTTAGTGTGATATTATCCACATTATTGCCATCATTATCTTTAGTGTAAATAACAAATCTTTCCGGACCGGAATAATATTTAACAACATCCGGAGCTGTTATTACAAGACTGCGAGCAACAGTAACATCAGCATTGACTGTTTTTGATGTGTATTTATCATTTCCAGGATATGTGACTTTAGCTTTATAATCACCAGCAGGCAAATCAGAAATGTCCAATTTAGCAACACCATTTTCTATAGGAACAGTGTAGTCTTTACCACCAATATTTACAACAACATTACCAGTAGTATCCTCAGGAACAGTAATGACCAATTCATCACCATCTTGAGCAACATCAATTGGATAATCTGAAATCTTAGGAACATTGAATGATGTTGAATTAGTAACAGGACTATATTTGTCATCTCCAGGATAATTAGCAACAACATCATAATTTCCAGGTTCCAAATCAGGAATATCCATCACTGCTTTACCGTTTTCAACAGGCACCGTGTAATCTTTACCATCTATAGTGAGTTTTACATTACCTGTTGCATCTTCAGGCAATTCGACTATGACTTTACCATCTTTAACTTCAACAGTCATGTCTGTTTTGCTGTTAATTACTTTGAATGAATCAGAAGCAACTTTGGAAGCATATTTATCATTGCCTTTGTATGTTGCAGTGACATCATATTCACCAGGAGCCAAATCAATCGGCAATTCTAATGATCCGACACCATTTGTAATGTTGACATAATATCCAATTCCATCTAAATCAATTAGAACAACTCCATTTACATCATCAGGCAATCTGACTGTAATGTTGGTATTATCACCATATTTAATGTCAAATGCGGATAAGTCAAATTCATAATCTGTGATTTTTGGAATTTCCACAACATTATAGTTGGATGTGGAAGTGTAGTCATCATTTCCTGAGTAGATTACTTCAACAGTGTGATTACCCGGAGTTAAATCATTTAATTCAATGCTTGCTAATCCTCCAGAAACATCAGTGACATTGTAGACTTTACCATCAACAACAACAGTCACATTACCTGTAGCATCTTCAGGCAACTCAACATTGACAACCGCATCAGTGGAGTTTTCAGCAACATCCACAGTAACGTTCATCACAGGAGTGACTTTAGCTTCTACAGTAAATTCTGTTGAATTATCCTTAGCAGCATAATAATCATCACCCATATAAGTGACAACAGCATCATAATCGCCATTAGCCATATCTTTTATTGTTACAGAAGCTTTTCCATCAGTGACATTAGCATAGTATCCTGTGCCACCAATATCAACCAGCACAAGACCAGTAGCATTTTCTGGCAATTCAACACTAATTGTTACATCACGACCGTCCACAGCAGCGGAAACATTCATAGTGAATTCATCCACTTTAGGAACTTCTAGTGAAGTTTCAGCTGTTTTACTATTGTAATTATCATCACCTGAATAAATTACCTCAATAGTATGATTACCAGGACCTAATTCAGGAAGAGGTACGCTTGTTGAAGCACCAGTTACATCAGCAACAGTGTATTTTTCTCCATCAATCATAATAGTTACATTTCCGGTTGCATCGTCAGGAAGTGTTATGACCGCATTATTATCAGCAACTTCAACGTCCATTTCAAATTCTGATGATTTGTCTACATTGAATTTTGTGCTATTTGATTTGAATGCATATTTTGCACTTTCATATGCAACATCCACTGTATGTTCACCAGCAGAAAGATCATCTAATGTTAAGACCGCTTTTCCATCTTTGATTGTAACTTCTTTTAATTTTCCGTCAACAGTTATGTTAACTTTACCTGTTGCATCACCAGGAAGAGTCACAGTGATTGTTTCGCCATCACCATAAGTAATATCATCTGTTGATATATGTAATGAATAATTATCCCATTTTGGAACATCTGCTGTATTAATGTCTGATTTCTTATCATATTTGTCATCACCAAGATAAGTAACATTAATATTGTGATTGCCAGGTTCTAATCCAGGAATGCTGATTGTTCCATTTGTAACAGGCACAATTGTTGATTTTCCATCAACAGTAATATTTAATTCACCAGTTGCATCATCAGGAAGTGTAACATCAAGAATTACAGCACCATTGTCTCCATAAGCAATATCAACATCCAAGTCATAATCTTTTACTTTTGATACGATGAATGAACTACTTGTGGTATTTGCGTTATATGTGTCATCACCTGAGAATTTGACAGTGACTTTGTATTCTTCAGCTTTTAAGTCATCAAGAACCAATTGTCCGTGTCCATTAGTAATGTTTACATAATATCCTTTGTTATTAACATCAACCAGGATGACAGCAGTAATGTCGCCTAATGTAATGTTTATAATTTCAGATTCTCCAACATCAATGTTATCAACTTCCAATTCGAGAGTTGAATTTAATTTTACAACTTCAAATGAATCGAATGCATTGGATCCTGTGTAGTTTTCATCACCAGCATAGTATGCAATGATGCTATGAGTTCCATATTCTAAATTATCAACGGTAACTGTTACAATATTATTGTTTAAAGTTCTCAGATAAGCTTTTCCGTCAACATAAACTATTACATCACCAGTACATGAAACATTGACAGTGATTAGTGCACTTTCACCAACATAGATAACTTCAGGAGTTACATTGATTTTGATAGTGGATTGTGCTTTTTCAACATAGAAACTGGTTGAATTTGATTTTTCGGAAAATGCTTCATCTCCAGGATAAGTTGCTGTAACTTTGTGTGAACCTGCAGATAAATTGTTTAAAGTCAATAAAGCAATTCCATCTACGTCAGCTTTTCTTGAGTATGAATTTCCGTCAACAGTAATAGTGACATTATTGGAAACTCCTTTTGGAACTTTAACACTGATGACAGTGTCTTTTCCATAACTTTGAGCATCGACATCAATTATTATATCGTAAACAGAGGATGAATATACTGTAAATTCTGTTCCGTTTTTATCGCCGGATTGATATTTAGCGTCACCAGCATAAGTTACATTAATTTCAAATGTTCCGATAACGGTTGCTTCGTAATCAACGTAAACAACATTGTTGGATATAGTGTAGGTGTAGGAAACACCATTGATTTCAATAACGATATTGTCAGCTATTTCCACATCATCAGGCAATATTACCACAATACTTTGAGTTTCACCGACAAACATGTCATTTGCAACAACCACAATGTCATAATCTGCAACTTTGTTTACAATTACATTATAATCATCATTTTCGCTTGCATCGTATTTGTCATCACCAAGATATTTAACAGTGATAGGATAAGTATCGTTAGCTAATCCAGATACATATACAGTTGCTTTAGAGTTAACTAAACTAACAGTTTGAGTTTCACCGTTAACAGTAACATTAATGCTGCCTGTTGCACCACCAGTTACGGTAATTTCTATTTCAGCAGTTTCACCCACATTAATTACAACATCCTCTAAAGTGATGCTTGAAGCAACCTTATTTACATTGAACTGTTTTGAAGCAGATGAATTACTGTTAAACTTATCATTGCCAACGAAAGTAGCAACAACAGTCAAAGTAGCATTGTTTAGCGGAGTGTAAGTGTAAGTAGCAACATCACTATTTGAAATGCTTACAGTGTAATTAATGCCGTTAATATTGAAGACTACATCACCGGTGACAGACTCATTCAAGTTAGCTGTAAATGTTACAGGACCGTCAACATAGATTGTTTCGGAAATATCATCCACACTGATTGTGATATCGTTTTTAATGACTTCAAATGTAGTGCTGTTATAAGCAGATCCATATTTAGCATCTGCAGCCAAATTAGCAACAATAGTGTAAGTACCGTTAGCTAAACCATCAGCAATAGTAACCTGATTATCAGTCACTGTGTAAGGTTTACCATCAATAGTAACAGTAACTGCACCAGTAGAGTTAGTAGGACTCAGAGTAATGACAATGTCTTCACCGACTTTATAAACATCCTCAACATCAATTGTAATTCCGGATGAAGCTTTAACAATATCAAAGACTGCAGTAGCATCAGATCCGTAATAATCCTCAGACTCGCCAACACTAGCAACAACTTCATAATTGCCAGTTGCATTGGCTGTGAAAGTAACCTGATTATCAACCACAGTATAAGTCACATCGTTAATTTTAACAGCAGCAGTACCGTTAACCGAAGTCAAAGTAATAACAACAGTATCACCAATAGTGTAAATGCTTTCCACACTAATGGAAACATTTGAATTAGCCTTATCAACAACATAATCTTTGACAACACCATCAGTAATATCTGCATATTTAGAATCATTACCATAAGTCACAGTAACATCTTTAGCACCAGCATGTTGCTCTTTATCTAAAACAATGACTGCCTGACCGTTTTCAACTTTAGCGGTCTTATCACCGATAGTGATATTACCGTCAGCATCACCAGGAACAATAACAGTCACAGTAGTATTTTCTCCAACTTTAGCGTCAGAAACAATAACCGTGAAATCAAAGCTCTCTACTTTGTTTACAAATAATTTCTGAGTTGTGTTTTCGCTTTCATCATATTTGTCATCACCAAGATATTTAACAGTGATATCATAAGTATCATTAACTAAATCAAATACATAAACTATAGCTTTAGAATCAACTAAACCAACAGTTTGAGTTTCACCATTAACAGTAACATTAACGCTACCAGTAGCACCATCAGTAACAGTAATTACAATTTTAGCTGTTTCACCAACCTCGATAGTAACATCACTTAAATCAACAGCAGAAGATACTTTAACAACAGTGAACTGTTTTGAATCAGATGAATTACTGTTATACTTATCATTGCCAGTAAATGTTGCAATAACAGTCAGAGTAGCATTATTTACAGGAGTGTAAGTGTAAGTAGCAACATCATCATCAGAAACATGCACAGTGTAATTAGCACCATTAATGTTGAATATAACATCACCAGTGACAGACTCATTCAGGTTAGCTGTAAATGTAACAGGACTGTCAACATAAATTGTTTCAGAAATATCCTCCAGGTTAATTGCAATATCGTTTTTAATAACACTGAATACTTTGGTATTGCTTGAAGCATCATAGTTGGAAGTGCTGGATAAATTAGCAACGATTGTGTAAGTACCTTCATCCAATCCTCCAGCAATAGTTACGGTATTGTCTTCAACAGGTTTGGACTCACCATTGACTGTAACAGTAACAGCACCAGTGGAATTGACAGGATTTAAAGTGATTATAATATCCTGACCGACTTTGTAAATATCATTGACAACGATTTCGATACTGGATGAAGCCTTATTTATAGTGAATCTGGCATAAGCAGTAACATTATTATTGTAGGAATCTGTTGTGAAGAATTCAACATAAGCTTCTTTTACACCAGCAGACAATCCGGTTAAATCAACACTACCGACACCATTTGTAACGGTTCCTTCAAAGACTTGAGTGCCGATTGTAATATTTACAGTACCAGTAGCATCATTAGCTACATTAATGTTAGCAACAGCACTATTAGGATAAGTAACATCAACAATTTCGACATCAATTGATGGAGTAACTCTTGAAATAGTGAAATTAACTGTTAAAGTATTATTGTTATAGTTGTTATCTCCATAGAATGTGACATTTGCACTGTATTTGTCTGCAACAGGCAATTTGCCCAATTCAATTAAAGTTTTAACAACATCATCATATTTTACAGCATCAGTGACATTGATGGCCACATTACCTGTAAAGTCATTGTTTATAGAGTTGATAATGAATGTAATGTCGTCTGCAACAGTCATGTTTAATGCAGTTACATCAACAGTTAAGTTGGCTTTTGTTACATTGAATTTAGTTGAATTATCGTTTGGTAAAAATACATCATCACCATTATAAGTTACATCTACTGTGTACTCTTTTACATTTAATCCATTTATGTAGAATTTTGCTTCTCCATTGTCAAGTTCATCCATATATGTATTGTCATTTATTGTAATCTTTACAGATCCTGTTTGGCCTTCGCCAACTTGAACAAGAATTTCAACAGTGTCACCGTAAACCGTGTTGTTAACAGTTACATTTACGAGTGAGTCTAACCTTTCAACAAAGAAGTTGTCTCTTGCCTGAGCAGTTGTATAATTGTCATCACCATTATAAATAGCTGAAACAACATTAGTTCCGTAGTCTAATTTGCCCACTAAAGTTGCGGTTCTTCCATCAAGGTTTTCAGTATATACTTTGTCTCCTATGTAGAATGTAACATTTCCAGTTGTGTTTCCGCTAACAGTAGCAATTACATCCTTGCCGTTTTGTGTTAATGTAATTGTAGGAGTTGCCTTAGGAATTTGTGGGAAGAAATTTGATGATTTACTTGCATAATTTACATCACCATCATAAGTTACAGATGCCACATGTCCGCCTGCTGAAAGATTATTCAATGTTAAAGTTGCAACACCATTGATGAAATTAACGACATATGGAACATCATCAATGATTATAGTTACATTTTCACCTAATAAAACACGATTAGGAGTTATTGTAATTTTTGTATTTTCTCCATAAGGCTGATAATCACCGGTTATGCGCATCTCCCAATCATTGGTCGGATTAACCATGAATGTAGTTCCGTTTTTATCTTTAGCAGAATATCTTGAATCACCATTGTAGGTTACGTTTACGGCATGCTGGCCACCAGCTAAACCAGAGACATTTTCCAATACTGCCACACCATTAGTAAGATTTACGGTTTCTATGATTATTCCGTCAATGCTGATTGTCACGTTTCCAACCGCATCAGTTGCAACCAATACCCTTACAGTAGCATTCTGTCCAAATTGTATAGAATCGACCTTTACATCAATGTCAAAGTTACTGGTTGGGTCTACTCTGAATGTGACATTCACAGCATTTCCATTGAAGTGATTGTCAGTAGGATAGAACGTTACCCTTGCAGTATAATTTCCAGTAGCTAATCCGGAAATATTAAATTGTGAAGTTCCATTTACAATATATGCACTGTAAATTTGGTTTCCGATACGTACTGCTATGAAACCATCTGCTGTTTTATTAACGGACACATCGATTATTTCATTTTCACCGAATGTAATGTTTGTCACATTTACATCAATTGCAGTATCCAATTTAAATACTGTGAATGTTGAGAAATTGGTTTCAACCTCATAATATGTACCGCCTTGGAAAATTACTGAAACAATGTGATTGCCCGGTTCCAGCACAGCAGTGTAATTTTCATTAGGTATTTCGTAAATGTAGGAACCATCAGGGTTAAGATGAAGCGGAACACTCATTTCTTTACCGTTGATGCTTATGGTAATTCTACCATTTTCTGTGTTAGTAGCATTGGAAGTTACATTTATGACAAGTGTCTGACCATAGAAAATATCCTCTGCATGGACTTTAATCCAGAACGGACGTGAGAATAACGCCAAATCTGTTTCATTTACAGCAGCCTCATGGAAATCGTCTCCAAGATATTCTGCAGTTATTGTGTATTCTCCGACTCTCATGTGATTTCTTGTGAAGTTTGCATAAACAACAGTCCAGTCACTAAGATCACCAAAGAAGTTTATTTCACTAGGATCAACTATTTCACCATTGATTTTAATTATTAACTTGCTGGTATCAAAGGTATAGTTACTTTGAGTTTTTGCAGTTATTTTAACACTGAATTCAATATCTTCATGATATTCTTCACTACGTGTTATTGAAAGTTCAGTAGGTACCCTAACATTCAATATACCATCAATAACTTTATTTTTCTTCAAACCGATATCACTAGCAGATAGAGTAAAATTACCTTGATATATTAATCTAGTGTTAGGTAATGCATTATACGGCATTAAATAATGAACTTCACCCACACCAACATCATTCCAAGTATCTAATGTATCAACAGAAATGATTGTATTGTTATTATCATCCGTAATGTTTGCAAAGAATGTGAAAGACGTATTCCAAGTTTCATTATATTCCCCACCATCTATAAGCCATGTTGTAGTATTGGTCCATATGGTTCCGTTGTTAAATATTATATAATCAAATGTGTTGTTGTCAAGATACAAGTTACCGTCATTCCATACGGAATAGTCATATTTATTATATCTTGCATCATATGATTCATTTAAATAGTTAATATGTTTATTTGGAAGTTTACCAGTAACATTATTGTGATATACAAATGCTGTACCAGTCACATTTACCCGAATAACATCAGGACCTATGAATGTGGAATTGGAAATCGTAGAGTTTCCGGCATAAACAAATATTCCTCCGGCATAATCTAAAAATGCAGAATATTCATCATATGTATTATTATCGAAAGTTGCATTACCGTTTACATATATTGCTCCACCATTACCCCATAAAGCGGAAGTAGTATTGAAGTAAGAATTTTTAACAGTCACATTATCAACATTATTTAAATAAAGGGATCCTCCATGATATGAAGCTGTAGTGTCTATGAAATCACATAAATCAATTGTGATATTGGTTGAATTGCTCCAAGATATGGAACCACCATTTCTCATAGTAATTGCATGATTAATAGTTACATTATACAATCCTGAATTATTACAGTTCATGAAAAATACTGCACCATCTGCGTGAGATTCAGTGCCATTGATTTGTGTGTTGGATATTGTAACGTTATCTGAATTATCCCATGAAATTGCACCACCTTGACCAAAGTCACTACCATCTGTGCTGATATAACCTGCACTTATACTATTTAAAATAATACAATCATCAATTGTTGCATTTCTTACGTTATTACCTGCAATTACTCCTCCACGCTGTAAAGAGATGGAATATGAGAAGTTTGATTTGGAAATGTTCATGTTATCAGAAGCAACATATAGTGTACCTCCAACTAATGCATAGGAGTAATTAAATGTGGAATTATAAATTTGACCATTGGCTCCAAGCCAGTCAATAGATCCACCACGGCCTGATAAAATATCAGTAACATAATTTAATTCGAAGTGGGAGTTGAGCACTTTACAATTAGGACTGTCTTCCCTTACATATATTGCTCCACCATTCATATTAGCAGTGTTGTTGATGAATGTGTAATTGTTGATTGTTATTCCATCAACACCTAACCATGCAAGAGCCGCACCTGCAATATCCGCATGGTTTGAAATGAATGTGTTGTCTCCACCGAATCCTCCGGTTGCATTAGCTTCCCTACATAATGCAGCACCATATTCACCAGCATAATTTGATATGAATTGAGTGTTTGAAAGACCCATCATACTTGCATTACAGTCAATAGCACCACCATTTTTAGTAGCACGGTTTTCTCGGAATGTAATATTTTCAAGTGTACTGTTACTTGAAACACCGTTTAAGTATATTGCACCACCATATACAGCAGAGTTGCGGGTAAAGTTAGTGTTAATAAATTCACCAGCCTGTGCAAGCCAGTCAATAGCACCACCGTGGTCACCTGCAGTGTTATCTACAAATACTGAATCCATAATTGAATTACTCTTACCTGTACCTCCAGCATATAATGCACCACCAGATTCTTCTGCAGTGTTTGATTTGAAATAAACAGTATCGATGTCTAAATTATCTGCTTTCAATCCGATAGCACCACCATTGGCAGTAGCGTAGTTTTGAACAAAGTCTGAATATTGAATAGTAACCAATTTAGAACCGGCACCTACATATATAGCACCACCAGTGTTTGCACCATTATCTTTAAATAAAGACATTTTAACAGTCATGTTATCTGCAACACAGTCAATTGCACCACCATAATGATATTCGGATAAATTAGTTAGATGATTTCCTTCAAATGTGGAATTTTCAATTATACAGTTGTCACTGCCCAGTGCCACATATATTGCTCCACCGCTTGTTTCTGCAGTATTGTCAATGAATGTGTAATCAACAATATGAATATTTTTAACACCCATCCAGGCAAGAGCTGCACCGGAAATTCCTGCATGGTTTGAAATGAATGTGTTGTTTGTACCATGACCTCTTGTTGCACCATATTCTCTACATAAAGCTGCACCATACTCGCCAGCATAGTTATTTTCAAATGTAAGATTGTAAATTCCAATGTTTGATGCATTACATTCTATTGCACCACCATTTTTGGTAGCATTATTTGATCTGAATGTTGTGTTTGTAATGTTGGTATTACCTGATCTACCGTTTAAGTAAATACCACCACCATATTCAGCTATGTTTCTTGCAAATGAGGAATTGATTATTTCACCTTCATAAGCAATCCAGTATATACCTCCACCATACTCGGTTGCATTGTTTCCCTCAAAAATAGATTCGTGAACTTTATTTTCAGTACCAATACCACCGACATACAATGCACTACCATTTTTAGCGACATTGTCGTAGAATTCACCCACATCAATGTGAACACCTGAAGCGTGCAAGTTAACTGCTCCACCACTTTCAGAAGCAACATTTGAGCTGAATACTGTTCTGTTAATGTTAGTATGTCCGGACATAGCACCCACATATACTGCGCCCCCGAATCTGGCAGTATTGCCTGTGAAACTTGTGTCTACAATAGTTGCATTAGCTCCATAAATTGTTATTGCACCACCATTACCTAAAGCATTATCTAACTGTTCTTCAGTAGTATAATAGAATATAGTTCCATCAGCCAATACCTCAAAGGTTGTAGCTATAGAAGAATTGGAAGTCCATTCACTTAAATAATACATAGATTTATTGTCCCATGCAGTCCAAATAAATCTTTCACCACCAACCCAACCGTTGGTTTTATTAGTCACATAGTTATCTTCAAAGACACAATCAATAATTGAACAGTTGTGGCTATCTGGACTTACATAAATAGCTCCACCCGCAACATCAGCAGAGTTATTGATGAATGTATAATTTGTAATCTTAATACCAATAGAACCCATCCATCCTAATGCTGCACCAACAACAATTGCATGGTTATTTTTGAAAGTGTTGTTTTCACCGGAACCAGATTTTGCATTGGTTTCCCTACATAAAGCAGCACCAAATTGTGCAATATTGCCGTCAAATATTGTGTTTGTTAAATACATTGAAGATGCATTACAGTCAATTGCACCACCATTATATTTAGCCTGGTTATCATCAAATATACAATTATCAATTACACTTTTATCTGATTTTCCACCAAAGTAGATTCCACCACCATAATCTCCGAAGTTGCTTGTAAAGTTAGTATCATAAATATAACCTGAAGAAGCTACCCAATCAATAGCTCCACCAAGACCATCCATATTACCTGTTCCATTAGCTATATTTCCTTCGAAAATAGATGAATATATATAATTATCAGTACCTTCACCACCTACAAATAATGCTCCACCCCGATTAGCATTATTATTATAGAAATTGGATTCATTTACAGTAACGGAAGATGCTTCAATACTAATTGCACCACCTGTTGTGAGTGCAACATTATCTTTGA
>JAFUBV010000360.1 GCA_017460025.1 Methanobrevibacter sp.
ACTCAAATATTACTGAATGTGTATTTGAAAACAACAGTGCATGGTTTGACAGATCTTCTACTGGTAGTATGGGTGGAGCATTAAGCATTAATGCTAATAATATAACCATAGATAACTGTAACTTTACAAACAACACTGGATATTGGGCAGGCGCTATCTCTTCTTCTGGCAGCAATTTCCTTTTGAATAATTCTACATTTACATCTAATTTAGCAGGCCATGATACCGGTTACGGTGGTGCAGTTTATTCTTCTGGAAATGATGGGTCTATAATTAATTGTACTTTTACAAAAAACAAATCCAACCATTCTGGAGGTGCAATTGATTCCAGAGGTGAAAATCTTTTAGTTGATAACTGTACTTTTAAATCTAATGATGCTAAACAATTTGGTGGTGCTATCGAGTATTGGAATAGTGGTTCCCGGACATTAAATTCAAACTTTGAAGGAAACACTGTATATGCTGATAAATCAGGAAGATCATCTGGTGGTGGTGCTATTGGTTTTAATAGTCGTGTAGATGGAGGAATTATTTACAATTGTACTTTTATTTATAATGAAGCTGGAGGTGTTGGTGGAGCTGTTTTCACTGCAGGTAACAATATAACTGTTGATAATTGTTCTTTTGAATATAATAATGCAACTAATGGTGGTGCTATTGGAGCTAATGCTGATAATTCACTCATCAACCACTCTTCATTCAAGTCAAATACGGCTAATAGTACTGGTGGTGCTATTTCAGCTGGTGGTGATAATCTGTTAATTAACGATAGTTCATTTGAATCCAACGCTGCTACTATATATGATGGTGGTGCTATTGAATCTAGCGGTGACGGTTTATCTATAAATCATTCTTCATTCAAGTCAAACAGTGCTTCCCGAAATGGTGGTGCAATTGATACTATCAGTGAAGATTTCAGAGTTTTCAATGCAACATTTGAATCAAACACTGCTGATAAAGGTGGTGCTGTTTATATTGAATGGTTCAAAAACAGTATTGACCTTGCAACTTTCAATGACAACAACGCAACTCAGGGTTCAGCAATATATATCTACTATGATGGGGATGAATATAATGACCTTAATCTCTCAAATGTCGTATTCGGCAAAAACAGAGCTAACAGCAATGCAATAAGCATTGACATTTTAGACAATGAGACATATGAGATTTCAAACGTTACAGTCAACGTCACATTCACTGCATTGGACAACATTGCTAATGCAATATGGAACGACGGTATCAACACTGCAGTTTCAGTCAAAAACGTTACCTATGAAGTCTACAGAAATGGGGAGTTAAAAAATGTAACAACTCCTGTAGACAAGTTCGTGACTCCTGTTGACGGTGCTGAAGCTTCAAACAACGGTGAAGTGATTTGGCAGGATGACCGTGAAAATGCACAATTGCTGAACATTAAAATCATCAATAAGGAAACCGGTGAAGTGCTTGTAGACCAAAACGGTACTGTAAACAACGCTTTTAGATCTGTCAAATTGCTATTGAGAGCTAGTTCAACTGCTACAACAGGTGTTCTGACAGATGTAAACGGAAATGTCACCTATAACCTTAAAAACCTTAAGGCAGGTACCTATCTGGTCACAGCAGAGCATGTCGGCGACAGATATTATACTGCTGCTGAAAACTCTGAAACATTTGTAGTATATAACCTTACTGTTACAAAGACAACTGAAGATGATGAAGTCAATGTCGGTGAAAACGTAACCTATACCATTACAATCAAAAACAATGGTAATGTTGGAATTTCTGATGTTGTTGTAAATGACACTTTCCCTGACGGATTCAAGTTAATTTCTACTTCTGAAGGATGGAAAGTTGAAGATAACGTATTTACTTATACCGGAAACAACAGTGTTTTAGGTCCTTTAGAGACCATTACTCTTAAGTTGGTTTTCAATGCAACCAAAGAAGGTAAATACAACAATACAATTTGTGTTACTACAAATTCAACTACTCCAATAAATGTCACTTCAACAAACACAACAGTAAATCCTGTTGCTAATCTGACTGTTGTTAAAACATCAGATGCTAATGGAAACGTTTTGGTCGGCGATTTGGTCAACTTTACGATAAGTATCACCAATCATGGTCCTTCCACTGCAACTGACATCAACATAACTGATGAGCTTGATGATGCATTTGAAATCGATACAATCGGTAACAGCTCTTTAGTCACCTACAGTGATGCTCATAAAATCATATGGAATGTTGAAAGCCTTCCTAATAGCAACATTACAAGCGTATGGGTTCGTGTAAAAGTAAAAACTAACGGAACATTCAACAACACTGCATTTGCCAAACCTAAAGAAGGTAATGAAAGCAATGGTACTGCAAATGTTACGGCAGATCCGAAAGTTAACTTGACTGTTGTCAAGACTGCTACTCCGGACAATGTAAGTGTCGGTGATAATGTTACCTTTGCTATAACAATAACCAATAACGGTCCTTCCAATGCAACCGGTGTTAACATCACTGATGTATTGGACACTACTTCCTTCAAATTCGACGATAAAAGTGCTAGCGATAACTTTACTTTTGTTGATGGCGTAATTGCCTGGAACATTGGTGAACTAGCTAGCAATTCAAACAAAACAGTTTATGTTAATGTGACTGTATTAACCAAAGGAACATTACATAATGCTGCTTCCGTAAACTGTAATGAAAATGAAACAGGAGGTTCTGATGAGGTAAATGTCACTGCTAATCCTGCTCCTTCCACTGTTGAAGGTGAAGATGTGAATGTTACTTATGGTGAGCCTATAGTGGTTCCTGTTGCTAGTGAGAATGCTACTAATATTACTTATGAAATCATTGATTCTGATGGTAATGTTGTTGCTAACGGTACTCTTGCTCCTGGTGAGGATATTACTGGTCTTGATTTGCCTGCTGGTAATTATACTGTTAATTTGACTACTGTTGTTGATGGTAATCATACTTCTGCAACTAATACTTCCAGTATTGTGGTTAATCCTGCTCCTTCTACTGTTGTGGGTGGGGATGTGAATGTTACTTATGGTGAGCCTATTGTGGTTCCTGTTGTTAGTGAGAATGCTACTAGTATTACTTATGAAATCATTGATTCTGATGGTAATGTTGTTGCTAACGGTACTCTTGCTCCTGGTGAGGATAT
>JAFUBV010000361.1 GCA_017460025.1 Methanobrevibacter sp.
ACAAGATACGTCGATAGCGGATATCCTTACGCTGTTAAACCCATCATTGAATTCAAAATAGAAAACGGAATATTATATTATTCAATAACTTGGGAGGCACAATGAAATACATCAAATACTTTGAAACAATCGAAGAATATGAATCCTGGATGGGCATCGAAGAAAACGCTGAAGAGGTATATCAAAGTGAAGAAAAGATTCTTGTTGATGGAGTAATCATCAGCCACACATACAAAGAGGAGGAAATCTAAATGATTTACGAATGGTTAGAAGCAAACAGAACAGACATTGACATTTTAACTTCATTTCTTGTTACAGCTATCCCAATTGTCATGTTGTATTCCGAGGCATTAGGCATTAGTGAAAACACTATTCCTTATTGTATTCTCATGATAATTTTAGGCATAGCTAGTCATTACGCAAGCAGGATAAGAGGCGAAGCTGATGTTAAAGACGCAAAACAAAATGTTAAAAGAGTTTTGGGTTTCCCTGAAGAATAATAAAATTCTTTGGAGGATATTGTTATCATGAACAAAATAAAAAAGAAGATATTCATATGCAACTTTACCAAAACAATTTCAAGTGCTGTTTTAACAGCGATAGCTATCAACATTATCATGACCAATGCAACAAAGTATGCTTTAATCGAAGGACTATTGCCATTTACATTAGCCATCATTATTGTTGCATTAATTGATTTGTATGAGTATAGATGTGAGCGTGAAGACAAGAGTAATTTGGATGAACTGGAAGAGCGAATAGAAAAACTGGAAGGTAATCTTGATGAAAGGTAAGATTCTAATTGCGGTTCCTACATTTGAAAGCATCAAACCGCAATGCTTCAAAAGCATCTATGGATTAACAAATCCTAAAGATTTTAATCTTTATTTCGATTATGTGAAAGGATATGACTGTGCACGTGCAAGAAACGAAATAGCAAAACTTGCACTCAATTATAACTTCGACTATGTGTTAATGATAGATTCAGATGTTAGTGTGCCTAAAGAAACACTTAATAAGCTATTGGATTGTAGAACAGACATTGCTTTAGGATGGTACTATAAGAAAAGAACAAGAACAGATGAGACAGTCATCTTTGATTTTGGAAAAGACTTCAACAATGAAAACATGATTTATGCAAAAACATTGTCAGAACTTAATGATACGTTTGAAGTTAAAGGTGGTGGCCTTGGAATCAGTCTCGTTAATGTTAATGTCTTTAGAAAAATGGCATATCCATATTTCAAATATGTAATCTATGATAATGACACAATACTCTCTGAAGACTTGTATTTCTGCAGTGAAGCCAGAAAATACGGAATGAATATCAAATGCAACCCAAATGTAAAAGGCAACCACATATACGAAGTGTTAATGTAAAATAGGTGATGTTAATGTCAAATCAAATAGTTTTATTGGAAGCAAGAAAAGAAGTCACTACTTTTCTTCTGGATGATGGGGATATAACATCAAAGGAAGTAGTGACTGAAACCGGTCAGGATATTGGCTATGAATACACTGCTAAACTTTATCCTGAAGATACAGTTGCAATTTCTCCAAATTCACAGATAGGAAAAGAAATGGTGAAAAAATACACTGGCGATAATGATGAAGTGCCAATAGGCATTATCGTTAATGATCCAGTAGTTATGGACAATGGCCATAGGAAAGCTAGTGTGTTAGTGTTAGGCCAGTTATATAGACTTAAACTAGCAAGCAATGTTAGTGATATTGCACCTGCCGATAAAATAAAATTAGGTGAAAATGGAGCTATTAAAGATTCTTCAGGTGAATTCTTGGCTTTACATCCAGTAGGCGAGTCTGATGAATACAATTAAGTTAATTGTTTTAAAATAGCGAGTTCAGGAAGTACAGGAGAAACCTGTGCTAAAGGTGACACAGGAGACACAGGACCTGCAGGGCCAAAAGGTGATACTGGAGATACAGGAGAAACAGGTGAAACTGGTCCGAAAGGAGATACAGGAAATACTGGAGCTACTGGTGAAACCGGACCTAAAGGAGATACTGGAAACACTGGAGCAACTGGAGATACAGGTGCTAAAGGAGACACTGGGGATGATGGTGAAAGTATTGATGTATACAAAGACAATGCCCACAGACAGATAATATTCTCAGGAATAAATACAAGCGCAGTTATTTATTTCGATGAAATTACTGGGCCAAAAGGCGATACAGGAAATACTGGTGCAACCGGAGCGACTGGGGATACAGGTCAAAAAGGAGACACCGGAGATACCGGAGCAAAAGGTGATACCGGCAACACAGGTGCAACAGGTGCAACTGGTTCTAAAGGTGATACAGGCGATACTGGTGCTAAAGGTGACACAGGAGATACTGGAGCAACAGGTGCAACCGGACCAGTCAATCTTGCAAGCAGTCTGGACACTACAGATACAACAAACGCAATTAAAAATGCACCGGTAGCTACAGCCATTGAAAACTTACAGACAAGCATCGGAACAATAACATCCACACAAACCGCTAACTTGAATTTATTGGGGAGCTAGATTAACATGACATTTACGCCACCGGACTTTTCACAGATTTTAGCTAATGAACAGACAATGAATTCAAGATTAACAACATTAAGAAACAATTTAAGAACAGGATTAACAAATGCTGGGATTAGCTACAGTCAATCTGATACCATCAATCAATTGATAGACAAGTATGAGATTATTCCGATATTCAAAACAGATGTTAATGTCAATCCAAATACTGCCGGAAAGCTTGGAACATTGTATAAGATGGCAAACATCAGTGCTGCAACATGGTCAAGTGCAAACAATGGAAAATATCATGTCGCATATACAAACGACACCACCCAAGACCAGTTTGAAGAAGACGACTGGTATTATACAGCGGCATTCGGCAAATTCATCACGACACCAGGAACATTCTATTATGGTGACAATAACGGATGGAGAATAGAATCAAAATTCAACATAACCGACGGATGGAACGGACTTATGGGAATAGGATTTCTGATAGATGCAAACGGCAGCGAATCAGGAATGGTTAAAGACTACAATGCCAGCGGATATACCGGAACATTCATAGGTTCCGTTGGAGGTTACCCTGGAGTATTCTCACTTGATGACGGATGGGGATTGGAGAGGAGTTCAGTATATGACAATGACCATGCATTCCCTTCAGGAACAATGATTCTGGAGAAAGGCGATGACTATGAGATGAGCTACCTTTTCAAAGACACAAATGGAAATGAATTGATTTCTGGAACATGGGATCCGTTTGACACATGGAATTCAGATGAGATAGTATTTGGCGCATATGGATCTGACGGATACAAATCATACAGTCATACTACCTGCAATGCATGGGAAACCAGAATATATTATGAACCGGAATAGGGAGGATGTTAATGTGAGCATAGCAAGCAATGTTATTTTAGAAAACACAAGACTTGGAACTACTCGAACAAAAATCAGAAACAAACTGACAGAGTATAATATCTGGTGGGACAATACACTCACAATATTTGAACTCGCAGAAAGACTTGTTCTGATGTTTTCAGTGACAATATTGAGCACAGTAAAATCAAATATAGTCACTCCCGGAGGTTATGAGTATAGCGTAACATTGGAGGATGATTGTATTCCTGTTGACTGGTGGATTAATGGAGTTCACATCACTGTCAGAACAGATGCCAATGGAAAATCGGCCGTTACAGTGCAGTATGTTGAAGGAGGTACTGGAACTGTAGTCTGTAAAGTCGGAAAAAAGGAAGTCATAAACATTAGCTATTCCTGTGTTCCATTTGAAAGCTTTTCAGATTATGCATGGAACTATGAACCTGAAAACTTTGATATTATCAAATATCCGACAAGCATTTCACACACATTCGACATTGACGAAGTGAATTATTCGGAAGTGTTTAATCTGGCAAAGGACGTTGGAAGCTCAAGTGTTGTAATGGCAATACCAAAAGTATATGTTGGAGGTATTGGTGGAGCCAACGGAATTCATATTGAAGTGGCACTTTACCAGAAAAAGGACAGCAATCAGGGATGGGGAGATGCCATTGCATTGGTCAATTCAAAATCATTAAGCAATTACAGAGATACCAAAATCCTGGAACTGGGAGCATATCCCGCCAAGAAAGGATTGAAGTATTCCACATCAGATCATGTGGTGAGAGATTTAAATGTTACATCAGGACAATTGACTTTGGATTCACAACTCTATTATTTTGACTTATATTATGACAATGGATATGTCAAGGCAACAATAAGGGCAGGAACAACTAATGTGTACACCTATGAAGGAGATGCGAGCGATAAGATAACATTCGATACATTTTATCCGGCAGTAATGATTTATGATGCAGGAGGACACATCCAATTTGAAAGTATAGAAGTAGAACCATGGACACACGAGGTGGAAAACAATGAGTGAAACAGAATGGATAGCAATTGGAAGAGTAGTAGGAGATACTGGAGAAAAGGGAGATACTGGTGATGCATTCACATATGAAGATTTCACACCGGAGCAGTTAGCCGGATTGAAAGGTGAAACTGGCGATACCGGACCGGCAGGGCCAAAAGGTGATACGGGTGATAAGGGAGATACTGGTGAGACTGGCAGTAAAGGAGACACGGGCGAGACTGGAGCAAGTGGAGAGAAAGGAGACGAAGGACCTAAGGGAGATACTGGAGACACAGGAGCTACTGGAGATACTGGACCGGCCGGCGCAAAGGGGGACACTGGAGCTACTGGCATTGGTACTACTATTAAAGGTTCGTATAACACTTACCAAGAATTAATAGTTGCACATCCAACAGGCAATGATGGAGATAGCTATTTAATTAATGGCTCTCTTTATGTTTGGCTTAATAATGCTTGGGAAAACGTAGGAAACATAAAAGGAGAAAAAGGCGATACCGGAGATACAGGTTCTCAAGGTGTTAAAGGAGATACTGGTGATAGTGGAGTTAAGGGAGACACTGGAGCAACTGGACCAAAAGGAGATACTGGAGCCGCCGGTCAAGGTAGTGATGAAGAAGCAGGATGGAAACTCCCTGTTGATGAAATATTGACTACAACAACATTACCAACAGGCGTTAGTGCAGGTTATCGTGTAGCTATTGTTACCAGTTCTGTTATGGCCATTAAGGAATATAACGGAACTTCCTGGGAAACAGAATCTCTTGATCCATATTCAGTGATACCATTAAAGCATTCCGGAAGCATACAGATGTATTTGGCAAAATCAACTGGCCCTGTTTATATGGGTGTTGAATATGGTGTCTTTGGCAAGTTTAGGTTTATGACTCAAGCAGCGTATGATGCGTTAAGTAGCTATGATAACGATACAATTTATTTTGTAAGAAGTTCATAAGTGATAGTATGGAATTATCTGATGAAATGTTAACAGAAATTAGCTATGTGCAAATCTCAAAATATAGGGAAAAAGTAATGAAGTCTTTAGATGGGGATGTTAAAATACCTACTGCAATAGCTAATGATTCGGGTATTAGAACAAATCATATTTCAAAAGTATTATCTGAATTAAAAGCACATGAGCTAGTTGAATGCATTAATCCAGAAGTTAGAAAAGGTAGTTTGTATATATTAACGGATAAGGGTGAAGAAATAGTAAAAGAAATTAAATAAATTAATTTAATGTCCCTACTTACATACATCATTAATAATAACATACTCATATTAATTTTGAAACTTTGTCAATTTGTGTTTGTATTTTATTATGATATCCGATCAAATTATCACTTTGGCATTGGTTTAGAACTTCTAACGAGTCTTCAAAATAATCTAAAGACAATTCATAATCTTCTCTAATCTGATATAACATTCCTAATTGGAATAGTAACAGGATTTTATGAGATTTATTATTTAATTTATTACATAACTCCAATGATTCTTTAGTAACTTTAATTGACTCATCTATCTTAAAAGGATTCTTTTCACACCAGTCTCTATTATTAAGAATTACATCATAATATAAAGAAGGCCTGTCTGATTTTTTAGTTATATCATAATAAAATGAATCAAAAATAGGTAGGGATTTTTCAACTAATGAGCATCCTTCAAAACTGCTAATTTTATCATTACCATAAACTGTTTCTATCCCATTTAAATTAACTTTAAAATACTTTTTACCATTTTTATTAATTGTACGAACATAATGGGGGTTAATTACATTCACATCTTTAAATGCTCCATCACTTTTAAAATCATTAATGAAATAACCAACACCATATAAAAAATAATGTAGCAACAATAATTTTAACTTAGAATTTAATGAAATTTCTTTAATAAATTTATTTAATTCATAATTCATTACAGGATTATCTACTTTTACACCATAACCTTCAGCAATAGTATTTTGGGCATTAATATCAATTAAAACTTTTAAAGAGGGAATATTTTTATATAAATATTCATAATAATGATATTTATTAGTCAAGTTATCATTAAATATTAAAAAATTTCTATCAGCACCAACATCATAAATCCTTTCTGCAATAGAAAAATTCAATTTATCATAATTATCATAAATATAACAAATATGATTTTCTTTATTTAGTTTATTAATGCCATCATAAAGAGTATTAAATCAATTTGTCGAAGATAATGTTGATAAAGCTGTACTAATAACAGAACTAATTGTAGACAATAAAGAGTACTCAGAGCCTCCTGCAAAACTTCCCAAGGTACCAATGTAACTAAATCCCAAGGATATTTTATTGACTGTATCATAACTAAATGATTTATTTTCTTGCATGTTCCCTGCAATATCACTAGCTAAAGACAATTGATTTTTTAATTCTAGAGATGCATCTACAATATCTTTTTCTCTTTTATTATCGACAATTTTTTCTAAACTATTTAATGCATCAATTGCACCGGTGAAATCATAATCATCTAAATCATAATCATTTAATAAAGTATTCATAGGCATTGTTTCATTCATTATTTTTGCAACATCCGAATTCAAAAATGTTTGATCTGCTTTTTCAAAACCATCTGGAATATTTGGATCTTCAAAAATCTTATCTAACTTTAAAATAGATAAATCATCAGCCCAGTACTTTAATTTTGAATTTATCATATGAGTACCATTTAATGATTCTAAAACAGGGTTTGAAAAGAAGTTCGCATAAACATTAGAAAATAAAAAGACCCAATCAAGACGGCCTTGCCCTAGTTGTAAAAGGATTTTGAAGAAATCATTTATTTTATTATATCCACAAGCCCAAAGATTTATAAAATTATTAACAGCAACCTTTTTATATTCAAAGTCATCCCCACATTTAGTTTTATCTCCAAACGCAGCCATCATATCCATTGCAGACAATACCATTGGGTCAGAAACACCTAAATCTAAATTTAATAAATTTCCAAAATTAAATTCATCATCTCCAATTATATTAAAAATATCAAGTAATGAATCATCATTGTTATTAATTAATAATCCATGTGCCCTATTAACAACATTGGATATTGGTGGATTATTATATAAAATAAGATCCAGATAATCATTTTCTAATCCATAATATTCAGAATAATTATTTGTTAATCTAAATTTAAATAATCCCTGTCCTTTTAAATCAACTAATCTCTCAACACTCATGCCATAATATATTTCAAATTCATTTTTATTTTTAAATGGTTTAATATCAATGA
>JAFUBV010000362.1 GCA_017460025.1 Methanobrevibacter sp.
AAAACAAATTGGTCTTCTTGACAATATTAAAGGAGCTTTCCAAGGGGTTCCTGAAGAAAGTATTGGAACCAGATCTTTCCAACACGATTTATTAACCGTTGATTTCGATAAAGTACAAGCTATTGGAGACATTATGTTAATTAACCCAAGAGATATTAAAAAAGTTAACCCGGAACCACCAATTCCTGAACCTGTCGCTCCACAACAAGCTCCAAAACCTGAAACTCAACCACAATTTGAAAATAAACCTAATTTTGAATCTGAAAGATTATAATTTCAATCTTTCTACTTGTTCTCGTGATTGATTTGTTTAAGTGATTTTAATGAATGTAGGAATTATAGGCTGTGGAGCTATCGCTAATATTATTGCAAGTAGAATAGTTCCTGAAGACAATAATATTGAAATTAAATATTTTTTTGACAAGGATATTGAAAGAGCAGAAAATTTAGCCAGTTTTGCCGGTGGTGTTGCTGTTCTTGATTTTGATGACATGTTGAATGATGTTGATTTGATTTTGGAATGTGCTTCTCCTGATTCAGTTAAATTATTGGCTCCAAAAATTTTGGAAAAAGGAATCGATATGATTATTATGAGTATTGGGGCATTCATGGATAAGGATTTCTTTACCAAAGCATTAAACATTGCCCGTGAAAATGATGCGCATATTCATTTGCCTTCTGGTGCTGTTGTCGGTTTGGATGGTATTAAGGCTGTTGCAGATTTTGGACTTAAAGAAATTACATTGGTTACCCGCAAATCTCCAAAATCATTGGGTAAGGATATTGACACTGAAGAAGTTTTATTTGAAGGAAAAGCTTCTGATGCAGTTAAAGAATTCCCATTAAACATTAACGTAGCAGCTACCATTAGTTTGGCATGTAATCGTGACATTGATGTAAAGATTATTGTTGATCCGAATGTTGATCGTAATGTTCATGAGATTACTGCAAAAGGTGACTTTGGTGAGTTTAAAACAATTACAATGAATCATCCATGTGCAGCTAATCCAAAAACAAGTATGTTGGCGGCAATTTCAGCAATTAAATTGCTTAAAAGTTTTGATGAAACAATATCAGTAGGATTATAATGAAGGAATATGAAATTTACTCTGATTTGAGAGTTCCAGTTAATTCTAAAATCATTGTACGATTGGATGGTAGAAGTTTCCATTCATTTGCTCGTAAAATGGAACTTGTAAAGCCATATGATGATAATTTCTATAATGTAATGGTGAATGTTTCCAAAGATTTGTTTGAAGAGTTTTCGCCATTGTTTGTTTACACTTTTTCTGATGAAATCAGTGTTCTTTTGGATAAGACTCCATTTAATGGGCGTGTTGAAAAGATAAACTCAATAATGGCAAGTTTTATGGCTTCATCATTTTCAATTAATTATAATAAGGAATTTCCTAAACCTGTTGCATTTGATTCCAGAATCATTCCAGTCAATGATGACGATGTCTTCAGTTATTTCAAATGGAGGCAGGATGAGGCATGGAGAAATTGCATTAATGGATATGGAATTCATTTCTTGAAATCCAAATACTCTTCCAAACAGGCTAATGAAAAAATAAACGGATTGAATCTGTCTGATATTCATGAATTGTTATTTGAAAACGGTATTAATTTAAATGATGTCGATAACTGGAAAAAACGTGGAATTGGTGTTTACAGAAAAAATAAGGAAATAAAAGTATTCAATAAAAAGGATGGCA
>JAFUBV010000363.1 GCA_017460025.1 Methanobrevibacter sp.
GAATGAGATATCTCCTATGGTGATTATTACATCGCCTGTTGCGCTTTCATTTAATGAGACTTTGATTAATGTGTCTTCAACTGTTAATTCCAGTTTAGGATCTGCTTTTGTTTTTTCGACTATTTCAAAGGTTTCATTGTCATTTGATGGATTATATACTAAATCGCCAGCGTAAGAAGCAAATACTGTGTAGTTGCCCGGAGTTAAATCATCAATGATTAATTCTTCTCCGACTGATTTGGTGTATTGCTTGTTATTGACAATGTATGTGATTGTGCCTGTAGTTGGATTTAGGGTTGAAGTGATTGTAACAATGTTGTTTTCTACACTTGCAGACACTTCCAGATTGGAATCAGCTCTTGATAATGTTACTGTTTTGTTTTTGGAAACACTAGTGTAGTTTTCATTTCCGCTGTAAGTTGCAGTTACATAATACTTGCCTTCTGCCTGATTGGTTAAAGTGAAAGTAGTATTGTCCTTGTTTAATTTGTATTCATCACCGCCGACATTGATAATGATGTCATCATCAATGTTTGTAGTTATGCTGATTTCTAAAGTGGCAGTAGTGTTAACAACATCCAGTGTTAATTCAGGCGTAGCCTGTGTGATTGTTAAAGTGTCAGTGACTGATTCATTGAGATAAGTATCATCACCAGGATATGTTACATTCAAAGTGTAAGTGCCTGCAGCCAAATCTGTGAATGTTACAGTAGTTTTAGTTAATTTAGAATCAACTAACTTGCCGTCCTTATCATAAATACTGATATTGGCTTCTTTAGTAGTTTGGCTTTCCAATTCAATAGCTATTTCAGCAGTCTGATTGTATTCAAACTCCAACTCATCTGTTGTAATGTTTAAATTAGGAGACAATTTAGGAACAGTCAAACTGTAGTCACTGCTTAAAGCATAATATTTCTCACCAAGATAACCAGTTATAGTTCCTTGGATTGTATCACCCGGAGCAGCAGCAATTGGAGTAGAACCCTTACCTCCAGTTACTTTAATGACAGTACCGTCATCTAAAGTAATATTACCATTATCAGTGGTATTTAAAGTAAATACTAGATTATAGTCTTCCAATGAAGTTGTGATGTTTGTTTTGTATGGATAATTCATATTATTATTATATTCTAAAATATATTGACCTAAACTAAAGGAACCAACTTTTGTATCGTCAAATATATAAATAGCATCATTTCCAAAAAGTTTTGTTCCATTGGTAGAGTATGTTAAAACTTTATCAGTAGAGTTTATAATTTTAAGAAATATTGAGCTAGAATTAATATTGCTCACAATATAATTATCTTTTAAATCAACATTTAACTTATCAGAATCTAGTAAAATCGCATAAGGAGTGCTTGAAATAAACGTATTATTTGATATAGTAGTATTTTCTTTTAAATAAATAATAGGAAATGAACCATTAGAAATCTGAAAATCACAACCAACAATACGATTATTATTTCCACAAACAATAATACACAAATCACAAAAACTACTATAAAAAGTTTTTATATCATTATTATTTTCATACATGGACGGATCATAAAAAGTAAAACAATCAATGAAATGACAATTTATAAATTGTAAATTATCATATGCAAATAATCTTGTACAATTAACAAAAGTACAATTAATAAAAGTACAACTAGTAACACTAGCTTTACTATTTGCATAAGGTCCATTCTCATCAATTAAAAAATAAGAATGATAATCATTGAAATTACTAAATATAAAATTAGAAAATGACGTGTTAAAATCTGACCCAATAATTCTTGACCTAGAATTTTTAGCATCTATAACCGAATTATTACCATCATATTTTAAAAAAAACCATTGTGATGGCTCCCACCAATCATCGACATATTCATATGCTTGAGCCTGTGACCGTATAGTTAACTTATCTTGAACTTCTGCATAATAATGTGCCCTTGGAATTGTGATAGTTTCAATATCACCAACATTTTCATTTAAAACTTTAGGAGTGAAAGAAAGAACAAACTCCATAAATTCATCATCATCTTCTATATCATTTATTTCAGGATGTGTCATTTCAAGATAAGCAAAGAAATCATAATATTCTAAAAGAAATTCATTCAAATAAGTCCATGTTGATTCATCTAATTCATCACCTAACATATCATCATTTAAATTATTATAAGAC
>JAFUBV010000364.1 GCA_017460025.1 Methanobrevibacter sp.
TATCTGCAACTTTTTGTAAGTCTTCAGCAGTTATTTCGCTACCATTACTAATAGGTGAGAAAAATGTAATCTCATCTTCAGTGATAAGGTAGTTTAAAAGTTTTGTATTTTCTTTCTGGTATTTTTCAACAATTGCTAAAATTTCTTCTTCTATAGCCTTATCAAGGTTTGTCATAATATCACCTTTAATGATTAATTAAATCCATATAGTATTTAAATTTTTTTTGTGACCAGATAGAAACCGGTTACAAAAGACCATATTATCAATGTATATACAGACAACCTCTCAAAAACAGGCATGTAAATACTTTCCATATTGAAAAACATAATCCAAAATACAATTAGACCAAATATTCCTAGAATAAGGGTTATCTTTTGATAAGTTTCAAATTTCTCCATTGATTTGGCGATTAAAACAAGCAGAACATTTCCTCCCAGAATTGCCATTACCGCCCCTAAAGTGTGATAACCTGAAGTCAGAGGATTGCCTCCATGGATTAATGCAACGATGATAACGCCAATTGATGTAATGAATGTCAATATATAAAAAATAAGTTTATGTTTAGTAATATGATTTTTAAATTCATAAAGATTCCCGAATATTAATGTTAAGCCAATTATTATGAAAGCTGAGTTCATAAGCCAAAATAATGGTGAATTGACATTGGGAATTCCTACTACAGATATAGTATGAAAAATATAAGTTTTAGCTAATGAAGCATTGAAAAAAGTTGCAGAAATGGCCTCGGCAATAAGATAGTACAGACTTCCAAACAGAAAAACGATTCCGGCAACTTTAGCTTTCAAATTAAACACCAAACTTTTTATTGAAGTATTTTTCTCTTACATCAAAGTTTAACTCTTCGATATTAGCTCCTGAAATAGCTTTATTCAAGATTTTATATGATGTCTTTTTAGGTACTGTGATATTTGTGACATGAGTTTTTGCCCATATTTTATCAAATCTTTTCTTTAAACTTCCAAAGTTGAATCTTTCAATCACATTTTTAAGATTGATTACATTAGCCTCATTAATTACGTCATATGAAGCATAAGTCTGAGCATCCATGATTATTGGGTTTAATCCAAGAATAAATCTTTGTAAATCATAATCCAGGAATGATTCATAATCTCCATCATATGCATAAACGTGCGCTTTTGCAGATAATGCGTCAATAAACACCAAGAATTGATTGGCCATTAATGCTCTTGAAATAATTTGATCACAGAAATTCAAAGCAGTGGTAACATTATCTTCTGTTGATGAAGCATGGAAAGTTTCATAATCTTCAAATCTGAATGCGACTAAAGCAAACATATATAAATCCATCCATTCATTTTCTTTTATGAATTCTTTTGCTTTATCAGTTAATTCATAATCAGCAGATGAACCGTCATTTAAAATAGGCAATACTCTTTCAATTAATTCCTGTTTTTTACCGGATACTTTTAAACCATTTTCTTTTAGAATTTCTTTTAATTGAGCAACTGTGTACTGTTTAGATACTGATTCAGGAGTGACTCCCCCATTTCCTCCAAGATAACCATTTTCGACTAAATAATTGACACAATCTTCTCCAGATGGAAAAGTACCGAAATTACCTTCTGTTAAAATTTCATCAAGCCCATAACCACTATTTAAAAAATTCAAAACATTAAAAACTTCTAATTTTTGTTCACTCACTTAAACACCTTTTTACCATTAAGTAATATTATTAATATTTATTTTTTTGTTAATTTAATACTTTCTTTAAATTTTTCTTTTTTTATCAATGATTTAAGCCATATTTACTAATAATTACCTCCTGATTATAATATTGCTATGAGCTTGTTTTATTGTATGAAGCTAGAATATTGTAGCAATTCATACCATACTAATTTATAAGTCTTAAAATGAAATATTACTAAATACCAAAAGAAAAATTTTGAAAAGGTGAAATATAATGAATGAAAAAAAATATGATGAAACATCATTGTCACTGATTGAAAACCTGTTTGAAGAACATAGAAAAATTGTTGGCAAAGCAGATGAAGAAATACAAAAAATAGCAGAAAAGCATCAAAGACATACAGAAATATTCATCACAGAAGAAGGTGAATTGATATCCTTTGAGATTATGAATGAGGATATGGATAATAACGAAATGAAGAAAATAAAGAAATATGGTGAAGACCTATATGAAATAAATGGAAAATACATCAGCATTTACATTTTATGCTCACCACATATGAAATTAAAAGGAGTGACAGACATTGAAAGTGAAGCTCCCCTAGTGATTAAAATAGCTCAAATGCCCACATCAGATGCATATGACGTTTTAAGACACATTACTGATTTAGTTAAAAACAGACAGAAATTGAATGAAGAGGATTTATTTGCCCTATCAATGATTCCGCAAATGGGGCCGAAAGAAGATAAGAGGCATTTAAGAATCGAATGTTTGAAATTATGGAAAGAAATTACTAAAAAAGGGTTGATAAAATGAATCAGGATGAATTAAAGTTAATAAGAAAAGCATTTCATGATGATAGAAGAATAATTGAAAAGTTACCAGACAATCAGATAATGGTTGAAGAAGGCGAATATCCTGGAGGGTCCGTCTATAGAACCGAAGATGGTGAATTGATAGATTTGGAAATACAGACCAGAGATTATGATATTGAAGATCATGTTAACTATATTGAATTTGCAGAACATTTATATGAAAAGCACAAAACGAAAGTGAACGTTTATGTTTATTGCGTTCCGTCTGTTAAGGTAAATATCCAGCTTTATAAAATGCCATCAGAAGCGGATTTTAAAATAAGAATAGCACAGTATGTAAATAATTCAATTATTAACAGAATGAAAAATAAAATCAAAAA
>JAFUBV010000365.1 GCA_017460025.1 Methanobrevibacter sp.
CATTAACGTTGATTTAACTGAAGAAAACATAGATTTGAATGCTGGAGATTTTGTATATATCAAATTACCAGATACTCTAGTTTTCAAAGCACAGATTGTTGAGAAAAAATATGATCCAAAAATCAGAGCAGATTCAAGTTTGAAGATTGGTAATATCTCAAGGGAGAGTATAATATGAGCAAATTAAATAGTTTAGAAGCGGATAAACTCGATAACACATGTGGAAACCTCCGGGCAACAAAACTCGGAACACATGTCAAAAGTCTTGAAGATTTTGTGAATGAAGGAGTACTGGCCACTAGAGCCAATGATGTAACAGGTGCAATCAATGAACTGTATGAGATGTTTGTAAATAAAGATTGTAGTAGTATTCAAATTCCACCACCAGGTTTTTTCACGATTTGGGGTAATGATGAAGACGGTAAACTGTATTGTTACTATAATGATGAAGATCATCCTCCAGTATTCAGACATATTGAAGATGAAAGTGATGACTTAAATGGTACATTATATCTTTATATTGCTGACCCTGAAGGTGACAATCATTATGAAATGGAAATTGGTCAGTATATCGCTGTTAGACATTTAAACGATTATTATACGAAAACAGAGATAAATACTTTGCTTACTCAGAAAAATGTGACGGTGACAAAACAAGCTACAGCTGATTCCGGGTATGCGGCCACATATATAGTTAAACAGAATGGAACACAAGTCGGGGCAAAGATTAATATTCCAAAGGATTTTCTGGTGAAATCAGGTGAATTAAAAACATGTACTGCTGTGAATCAACCAGTTCAAGGATATACTGTTGGTGATAAATACTTGGATTTTGTTGTTAATACAGTTGATAGTTCAGAATCTGCTCAGCACATATACATACTTGTAAAAGACCTTGTTGATGTTTACACTGCGGGAACAGGATTAACTTTATCGAATAGTGGTGTGTTTAATCATAGTAATTCTGTTACTGCTCAAACTTCAGCTGCTCTTAAAAAGATAAAATTTGATGCTCAAGGCCATATTACAGGTACGGGAAATGTATCTGCTTCAGATTTACCTGATAGTACAGCTCATGATAATATTGGGTCTGCTGCGAATGCAAGTCAAGCAGCAATAAACACTTCAATAGATGCAATAATAGGTGGATTAAATGAATCATTGACTGATATTGTGGCTGGGGATCTTGACTTGACAGGTTATGTGAAAGATAATGATTCCCGTTTATCTGATGCACGTACTCCAACAAGCCATACTCATGGAAACATTACAAATGATGGTAAAGTAGGAACTGCTGCAAATAAACCATTAATTACCGGTACTGGTGGAGTTGTAGGTGCAGGGAGTTTTGAAGGCACAGCTACTAATATTAAAATGAATGGTGTACAATCTGTTGGTTCATTAAATACTTTTGCCCGTGGAGATCATGTTCATCCAGTCGATACTAGCCGTGCAGCGGCAAGTCATACACATAATAAATTAGATATTATAAGCCAACTTCCTGCGAATAGTGATTTAAATGATTACAAAACAATAGGCATGTATACTTGTTCAAAAACCAATAGTGGAACATTATCAAACAGGCCAGTTACAGGTAGTTATGCATGTATAATTGAAAATAAAGAGTTCACAACTAATGTTATTATTCAGTTTGTTTATCGCGTAACAACAAGTGTTGCAAATAATGATATTTATTATAGGGTGTATACTGGTTCTGCATGGACTGCTTGGCAAAAAATTTATACGAATAATAATATTCCTTCTGCTTCAACCAGTCAAGCAGGTATTATTCAAATTGGAACTACTGCAACCACTGCGGCTTCTGGAAATCATGCACATGGGAACATTACAAATGCAGGAGCTATCGGGTCTACTGCAAACAAACCCATCATCACAACAACATCAGGTAAATTAACAACAGGTGCATTTGGTACAGCAGCAAATACATTCTGTCAAGGAAATGACCCTCG
Organism: Methanobrevibacter sp.; assembly: GCA_017460025.1. GTDB lineage: Archaea > Methanobacteriota > Methanobacteria > Methanobacteriales > Methanobacteriaceae > Methanocatella. Next base: position 1,971 of record JAFUBV010000365.1, read on the forward strand.
TTTAAGTGATGCACGTACACCATTAGCACATACACATACAGATTTTGAAAGGTTTACAATAGATACGAACGTATTTTTGGATGTGAATTGGGAAACTGGTATTGCTGTTTTCAGGTGGTGGAAGAATAATTTTGCAACAACAGGCGATAGTTTCTGGGATCCAAAGTGGCTATTGACTATAGATGGTGGTCTGTCTATAGGTTGTTCAACAGGCTATATTTATGCATCAGGAAGTGTTGCAATAGATCCACAGTTATACGTATGGATGAGAGTAAATCCTCATGGTACAATTGATTTATATAGTGAAAATGCTGCTGCTCAACAGATATGGATGAAACCCGGTCAAATAGTATTTCCCTTCTACCTCATTGAAGGATGATTAATAATTTTTTTTTTTAAGGTGATAAAAAATGCCGTGTACAGTAATAGGATATATAAAAGGAGTAAAAGGAGACACTGGACAAAAAGGAGACAAAGGTGACAAAGGAGACCGTGGAGAGCAAGGACCTCAAGGACCAGCTGGAAAAAATGGTGTTGATGGTACTACAGATACACCATCACAAGTATTAGGTAAAATCAAAACTGTCGATGGATCCAATTCAGGTTTGGATGCTGACCTATTAGATGGTTTTGATTCATCATACTTTGCCAAAGCCGAAGATTTAACTACAGTAACTCAAGAAGCACTTCATGGTAATTTTAATCTTGTTAAACGTAATGGTGTTGTTCAATTGATAATTGATAATTGGGATTGTGCAACCTGGGGAACGGATAATCCTGCTTTACATAATAAGTGGCGTAAGTTATTCGATTTGGACTCAGAGTATAGGCCGGTAATTCCAGTAGCTGGAGGAGTGAATAATATTTATTGCGTGGGTTTGTTTGGTAATCAGGTGCGTGTTCGAGTGAACTGTGATAGTGGTGAGGTTCAGGCTTATTATACTGGTGCTGAAACGAATAAGTTTTATGGGTCTATGACTTGGATTACGGATGAATAAAATTATGTTGATTAGTCCTGATTGTAAAGCTTGCAGGTATTGTGATGAATCTTTGGAGTTCCCTTGCACATTAAATGATGGTACGGAGATTCGTTGCAATATTTTGAAGGCTTATAAGAAAAGAGAAATGTTCGTTAAAATGATTAAAGGAGCATAAAAATAATGAAAGAAAAAGAAGCTATTCACGATGGCTGCTGCTATCGTGAAACATGTGAGAAAGAAGTAGAAAAATGCTGCTATTTGAAAAGTAAAGAAAAAGATTGTATGATAGGAGGTTGTAAAGAATGAGTACTATAAGTCATGATACATATGAAATATTGTTGAATTTGATTGGTTTTTGGTTACTTGATAATCATAAAGTCTTTAAAACAAGAGATGTTTACGAATATCAAGGTAGGATTGCGGATAGGAAAGCAGTTGAATCTGCTTTAACTTATCGCAGAAAAACAGCATCTAGTGACGGTTTGACTGGCCGTTATGTGGAAGCTGCTATTGTCGATAATACTGATTGGAGTTTCATGCCGAATTATGTTACTTATCAGAATACGAAATATATGAAAGCGAATGTGATTAACATGATTCAAAGAGTACTTCAGTATGAATCTGTTCATGGGCGTATTCCATTAACTGTAGGTACTGAGATTTCTACTAGTGGTTCATCTACATCAAATAGTTTAAATCCATACTTGGCGAGTAAAGGATGTAGTGGAATGGGTCAATGCACAGGTTACTACTGTGCTTGTAACAGTCTTCAGCAGGCATTTTACAGGTTAACTGGAAAATTGATAAGTGAATCCACTATTGCTTCAGTTGCTGGAACTACAACAGCAGGTACTGGACATTCTGGAATAGAAACCGCTGTGGCATGGTTTAATAAAAAATATGGTTATAACTTGAAAATTTCCTGGAAAAATTTCAGTGAACTTGGTTCATCTCAATCAGCAAGATTCACGAAACTGCAGGAATTGGTGGATAAAGGAGCAGTCTTTTTTCATTTACTTTATCGCTCAAAATATGGTCACTATGAAGTCCCATATCGTGTAAATGGAAGTAATATTGTTGTTTTGAATAGTCTTGGAGATTCCTGTGGTAATGGAACTTACTGTGGTTACCTTGAAACTCGTAGTCAGTCATTGCAACAGTCATATATTAATGGAATTAGTCAGAAGTCTGTCTGCATTATAACAAAATAAATGGGGGATTTGCTATGGATGAAAATGAAAGATATAGGTTAAAATTACATTTAAAGAATCAGCAAAGAACATTAAATGAAAGATTTGAAAAAGAAGGTTTAACTGATGAAATTTTAGATGAGCAGATAGAGTTAAATAAGATTAGGAATGAGCATAATATTCCTGATGAATTGGAAGATAAACTCTATGAGGATTTTGTACAGTAGATCTAATTATCCGATGATGCAAAAAACTATATTTTGGGAAATGCCGTCCGGTTAGTAGTGGAAAACATGAAATACTTTGGACGTTAAACAATTTGTTTTTTTAGATTAGTAAAATACAATTTTTTATTAAATAAAATTCTTTAATAATGACTCATTATAATATATACACACCTTTTATGATGAGTTTCCTAATCACTTATTTTATTTTTTCCCAGGTATTTTTTTGTGGAGGATGCTGCCATATTTTAACCTCCTTTATTTTAAGTTGGCCCGGAACTTTTAGGTTTCGGGCCTTATTTTTTTTTAGCTATTTTTTGTGTTCACTTTTTGTGAATTTTTGGAAAATTTTATTTATTTTTGGATGCAAAACTTATTTTATGGATGAATTTCATATTTATATGTGAGAGAGAAAATAAATAAAAGGATAATCATTTATGTTTAATAATAACATATAATATTATCCCACTATTTTTCAGAATATTACTATTCAAATGCTCTCTCGGAAAAATTCAAAATAATATAGGAGACATTACATATGAATATGAAAACCGATGAAGAGCTTCTAGAGTACCTAAAAAAGACAAGAAACATAGGTGACAAAACACTACAAACCTACCAAATCTACATTAAAGAGTATTCCAAAGTTAACAACAATAAAAGAATGGTTAACTTAATAAAAGAAGCTGAAAACGAAGAGGAAGAGGGTATCCGATGGAAACATCGAACATTGAAAAAAAGATTACTAAACTATAGAGCATACCTCTACGAAAACCATGCATATAGCACAGCAAAAGTAAGATTCAGCAAAATACTCACAGTATACAGACACTTTGATATAGAAGTTCATAAGCTACCACCAATTAATACTAAAAATGATACTACAGAACACATCAGTTTTAGGAATCTGCCTGACAAAGACATCATCAGCAAATCATTAGAAATATCAAACACATTAATGTCAGCATTAATTTTATTCATTTCATCTTCAGGATGTGCAAGAGCAGAAACTTTAAGCTTGACAGTACAGGATTTCATAGACAGTACTCAGGACTACCATAATAGCAATGACATATATGAAGTAATCAACCAATTAAAAGACAGAGATGACATCATACCTATGTTTTATGTGAAAAGAATTAAAACAAATAAGTACTACTTCACATTTTGCAGTCCAGAAGCCACAACAAGTATATGCAATTACTTATTATCACTAAATAAGAAAATACATCCAAATGATAAATTATTTCAGATTCATGATCAACAATTCATCACAAAATTTCAAGAGATTAATGACAAATTAAACCTGGGCAAAGTAGGAAAAAACAATCGCTTCAGAAGTCATATGTTACGAAAATTTCATGCATCAAGTTTAATGAACGATGGTTTAACAGAACAAATTATTGATAGTTTGCAAGGTAGAGGAAGAGATAGTACTCATAGGTCTTATTTTATGGATAATCCTGAAAAACTACGTGAGAAATATATTGAGCATTTAGATTGTTTAACTATTCTTTCAGAGGTTAATAATTTAGATATGAAGTCTCCAGAGTTTGTGAAAATGGAGTGTGAACTTGAATCTAAAAATGAGACTATTAAAAATTATGAGAGTGAAATTGATAGGATTAATGAGAGGCAGGATAGGTTGGAGAAAATGATATTGGGAGGTATTGATTCTGAGCGTTTGGGTAAACTTAACAAACTACTATAGTTTTGGTGTTTTTGTTGAACACTGATTTTTGAAACACATTGTGTTTCATTTTTTAGTGGTGAACAATGTTTAATATTTTAATTTAAAGGTTAAACAAAAGTTAATTTAGCTTAATAATAAATGAATAGAAATATTTATATTATAAGGAAGCAATAAATAATAATCAAGAGTAAAAGAGGTACCAAACCATGGAATTTAATAAGGAGAAATTTAAAAAAGTTTTACATTATCTCATTTCAGAATGTGGGACCAAAGATAATGTAGGTAAAACTGTATTCTATAAATTATTATATTTTGCAGATTTTAACTTCTTTGAATTATATGAAACTCCATTAACAAATGAATCATATAGAAAATTACCTTATGGTCCTGCACCAATACACTTTGAAGAGGCTATAAAAGAATTATCTAATGAAGGTAAAATTGATGTTGAATTAGTTCCTTCATATTATAATGATAGATTCAAATATACTAGTCTAAAAGAACCTGAAGTAGATTTTACTAAGGATGAATTGGGAGTAATTAAAGAAGTACTTAAATTAAGTGATATGAATGCAACTCAAATAAGTGCTTACTCTCATGGAGATATGCCTTGGAGAGCCGCAAAAGAATATGATATAATGAAATATTCCTTTGTGTTCTATCGTGACCCTAAATATTCCGTGAGGTCTTACGATGACACAAATTGATGTAGTTTATCATAAAAAATTTCTTAAAGAGAAAAAGGCTTTAGCTAGAACATGTAAATCTATTGATAATGATTTTGAAGATTTTAAAACAGCATTAATAACAGATATTATTTATAATGATTATACTGTACCAACAAATACTAAAAAATACTTTAAAATTGCTGGATTGGATAAATGTGTTAATTTACCTGCATTTGTGGCGAAAGTTTTCTATTGTGAGAAAATGAATAGGGGTGCACATTCCGGTTTTAGGATAACTTTTATTTATGATCCTCATGAGAATTTATTATATTTCATTCAGTTTTACTTTAAAAGTAAGGATGAGGTGGAGGATAAAGAAAGGATTAATCAATTATTTAGATTAAAATAAATTTAGTTTAAACTGTTGAGGTTCATTTAAAAGAGATTAATCAAAAGAAAAATGCTAAAAAAAGGAAATAAGTAATCATAAAAGTATGGGGTCGCAGAAGTGGCAGCTTCTCACCCACACTTTGGTTACGAAAAAATAGATCACCAGAGATGATGAGTATTCTTGTAACCTATGTTAATATAAGAATTAAAAACTATTTAAAATTATTGTATAGTAATTTAGATAGTCCTCAAGGAGAGGTTGTACCATATCAAGCATTAGCGAAAGCTATCGTTAAAAAAAGCAGGAAAAATATTAAAAAAATAATAAAAAAA
>JAFUBV010000366.1 GCA_017460025.1 Methanobrevibacter sp.
CTTCAGAAACATAGATTTCTTTTTTGACTTCTGAGTTTGCATCGACTACTATGTCTTCTGCATTTTCTCTCATGTCTTGGAAAGTTTCTTCTGCATCTCTTTTAGCTGACATGACTGCAGCCATTCCTTTTGTGGTTGCATCTTTAACTGCACCAGATTCTAATATTTTTTTACCTATTATAGCTGTTGCAATTCCGCCTGCAAAAAGTAATGCGTTTTTGTGTCTCATTATTGGAATCATATATTTTTTGTCAATCATATTTTTATCTCCCGAATTTTTTATTTGAAAATCAAGTAATATTACTTAATTATAATTAAGTAAGTTTTAGTATATAAACTATTCGATTTTAGAGGTTTTTTAGGTAAAACAAATAATTATATTTAGTTATATCAAAATTAGGCGCATCTAAATAATTTAAATTTTTAGGATATCAAAAAAATAAAAAAAAGTGAAATTAGAATAGTGGATCTTTCACCATTCCAATTCTGAATGAATTCAGGATAACCAAAAGGGTTAATCCCAAGTCACCGAAACCAACAGACATCATCAGTGTGATTATTCCTAAAATAGCCAATACCACACATAATAACTTAACTGCAATGGCCACTGTAATGTTCTGTTTAATGATGCTCATTGTCTTATGGCTTAAAGAGAACAGGTAAGGCAATTTGGAAATATCATCCTGCATCAATGCCACATCAGCTGTTTCAATAGCCACATCAGATCCTGCAGCACCCATAGCAATACCGATATTTGCTCTAGCCAGTGCCGGTGCATCGTTAATACCGTCACCAACCATTGCTACGTCACCGAATTTATTTCTGATTGTATCCAGAATATTCAATTTGTCTTCAGGCATTAAATTGGAATAGACATATTTTATTCCAATCTCATCTGCAACCTTATGTGCTGCGATTTTATTATCACCAGTCAACATTACGGTTTGCACACCTTGCTTGTTTAAATCAGCGATGACTTCTGAAGCATTATCTCTGATTTTATCTGACACTGTGATTAATGCCAGAACGTTTTCGGAGTTTCCGACAAACTCTACAGTTTTACCTTCAGCAGAGTATTTATTTACATCATCATGTGAAATTTCAAAATTACTGCCTTCAATCAATGATTCATTAGCGGCATAGTATTGCTCACCGTCAATGAAACCTACAATTCCTTTTCCAGGAACGTTTTTGAAATCACTTATCTCTTCAAATTCAATGTCATTTAATGTTGCATAATTGACAATAGCCTGCGCAATAGGGTGTGAAGATTGGTTTTCCAGAGAAGCTGCAATTTTAACTGCATCCTCTTTTGAGATTGAATCGTCTAAAACTTCAATTTCACTTAATTCCAATTTACCTTCTGTTAATGTACCTGTCTTATCGAAAATTACTGCTTTAATACCTTTCATTTCCTCAACATATGTACTTCCCTTAATCAAAACACCGTTTCTGGTAGCGGAAGTAATAGCAGACACCATACCGACAGGTGTTGAAATCAGAAATGCACAAGGACATGAAATTACCAATAGGGAAAGTGCCTTATAAATCCAATCAACCAAATTCTGACCGAATAACAATGGTGGAATGAATGCAACACAAGCTGCAGCAACCATCATGACTGGAGTATAGTATTTAGCAACTTTTTCAACTAAAGACTCTGTTTCAGACCTGTTGAGTTGTGATCTTTTAACCAAAGTCACAATCTTGGAGATTACAGAATCTTTTGCCTTTTTAGTTACAACCATTTCAAAGTATCCGTCCTCATTAACAGTTCCTGAAAATACCTCATCACCAACTTCCTTAAGGACAGGAACACTTTCACCAGTGATTGAAGCCTGATTGACAGAAGATGAACCTGAAATAACATTACCATCCAATGGAACTTTATCCCCAGGTTTAACGATTACAATATCGCCAATGTTAACATCATCAACATTTTTTAGCTCTTCAGAATCGCCCACTTTAACTCTTGCTGTTTCAGGAGCTATTTCGACTAAAGATTTAATTGAACGTTTAGCTCTGTGTTCAGCATAATCTTCAAGGAATTCTGCAATATAGTAAAGGAATGTTACAGCAGCACCTTCTTCAGGGTGTCCTATAATAAATGAAGCAACACAAGCAATACACATAAGCATTGCTGGACCAACAGTGTGCCTTTTAACTAATGACCTGTAAGCCATACCTGCAATTTCATAACCTGCAATTATAGCTGCAATCATAAATACTATTGTAACTATTGTCGGACTGAATGACAGGAATTCTAAAATATGGCCTGCTGCAAACATGATTCCACTTGCAACGATGATTTGAATAGGTCTGTTAGCTATTAATGGTTTTCCTTCAGCTAAAAGCTCTTCATCACCATGTCCATGGTCATGTCCGTGATCGTGGTCATGATCATCATCTGCACAATCAGGGCAACCACAAATGCTTATTTCAATATCATCGTCATCATGGTCATGGCAGGAACAATCTGGGTCAGAGCAGGTATCTTTCTCTTCATGCTCATGTTCATGGTCGTGATCATGACAACCACAGTCCGGATCACTACAGGAATCCTCTTCTTCATGCTCATGATGATGCTCGTGATCATGGTCGTCAGCACAATCAGGACATCCACAAATGTTTATGTCAACATCTTCATCATAATCTATCTCTTCTCTGTGATCATGTACACTTAAATCAGTATTTGCCTGATAATCTCTTAATAATTGTTTATCAAAGTGCTGTCTATTCTCACAGTGAATCTCTTCACAATTAGGATCAAAACAAATGAAATTGAAATGTTCAGGATTGTGACAGTCTTTATCATCACAATCAGGTTCATAACACTTATTTTCTGCCATTTAAAACACCATTAAATTTATTCTAAAATGTGTTCCAAACCAACTTTATATATCATTTCGATGTGTAAATCTGTAAGTGAATACCTTGCCATTTTACCTTCTTTTTGATATTTTACAATATTATTTGCTCTTAAAATTCTTAATTGATTTGAAACAGTAGTTTGATTTAAATTTAATGTTTCAGAAATGTCACAAACACATAAATCTTCGATAGCTAGTAATGAAAGTATTTTTAATCTTGTAGGATTACCAAATATTTTAAAAAACTCAGCTAATTCAGAATATTGGTCTTCTTCAATCATACGATCTTTTACACGATCAACAACATCCTGATGAGTACATACTACTTCACATACATCATCATTGTTATTTTCAAGATTTTTATTGTCTGCCATTTTTAATCACATTAAATTATATCTACTTCATATTTTATAATGTTAATATATATAAATATTTTCATATCACGATATTATGATATGTTAATGTAAAAAATAAAAAAAATTATTCCACATCTTTAAGGGCTTCAACCATATTCAAGTTTTTGATTTTACCGGAAAAGAGCAGATTGACAACAATAGATACTGTGAATGTTATAACTGCACTTAAGGCAATGTTTCCAAGCGTAAGTGAAGGAATATAATACAAAGATTCTCCTGCAGCATCCATCATAAGCGTCATCAAATAGAATCCCAAAGGAATTCCCAATATGAATCCAATGGCTGTAAATACAAGGTTCTGCGTTAATAATAATTTCCTCAAATCACCTGTTTTAAAGCCCAATACTTTTAATGTGGCTATTTCACGCTCAATTTCTGTAAATGACAATATTCCCAAATTATATAGCACAACAATAGCCAGAAGCACTGCAAAGAAAATTAGAATTGAAACCATCATCATTACAGAGGAAGTCATCTTATCCCATGCATCAACCATTTCATCAATTGAGCTGACGCTTTTTATTGAATCGTAATCATCATCCACTTTTTCAGAAGTTATGATGCTTGTCGCAGTGAAATCCAAATCTAGGTCATCTAGTTTATCTGTTGATAAGATAATTCCCTGAGTTAATGGCTCTCCATGAATGTTGGTTACTTTACAGGTTATCCAATCATCAGAGCCTATGATGTGCCATTTTATCGTATCTCCAACGCCAACATCAAGACTTTCTGCCATTTTTTGTGAAATTGATATATCTGTAGCAGATAAGTTAATAGGATTTTCATTCTTATCTGTCTGAGATATCAAATCCGTGTCATTTAATACAAGTAACATTGCCGTCTCTTCATTTCCTTGAGCCTTTATTTCAATAGCTTGCTCCATAATTTGACTGCCGTTGACTTCATCGGTTACGCTATCAATATCTGCGAGTGAAGCACCGCTGTCAATGATTAATTTGGATTCAAAATGTGAAATGTCATCATATTCCCAGGTCTTTAAGTTATCCATTGAATCGTTCATACCAAAAGCAGACACCAGAAGGGCAACACAGCCCATAACACCAACGATAGCCATCAGTGCCCTGAACTTGTTTCTTTTTGCATCACGATAATTCCAGCGAAGATTGAATGACAGTTTATCCCAAAGCCTTGATTTTTCCATAAATCCTGAAGATGAAATGTTTGGAGCTTTAGGCCTCATAGTATTTGCAGGATTTTCCTTTGAAATGTTACGAGCTGCAAAATAGGAAACTGCAAGTGAAGATAAAACCATCAAAGCAGCCACAACGACAAAACTGATATCAAAGCCAGGATTCCATTCAGGAAGTGAATATCTGGCAGTCATTGTAGGATAAAACAAATCAGGAATAATCATAGGCCCCAAAATCAGACCTAAAACTGCACCTGCAAGCACCAGCCAGAATCCATAGGACATAAAATGGAAAATAATTGTCCTGTTTTTATATCCTACAGCCTTTAAAACACCAATCTGAGTTCTTTGATGAGCAATAATACGAGTCATTGTTGTTAAAAGAGTCAGAAATGTAACCAGAATAAATACAATTGGGAAAACGTTGCCTATCATTTTGTGCTGAGCCATTTCCTCATTGAACTGGGCAACACTGACATGATCATCACGTTTTGTAAATGACAAATAGTCCACAGAGTCATCCAGGGATTTTTTGAAATCATCCGGCGTATCATTAAATTTAACCAGTAAAACATTATACTGGATATCCGTTGGAAATGCCTTATAAGACATGTAAGCAAAACCCATATCCTTAAAATCAGGAATTATTGAAGTTGGAGATGCTTCATAAACATATTCCGGAGAATAACCTATTCCTTTTATCTCTTTTTCTATTGAAATTCCATTGAAATCAAATGAAATGTTATCTCCAACGGTCAGATTCTGTGCATCGGCAAATCTTTTATCAAGCCATACACCAGAATCATCAGAGAGATTAAATTCCTCACCTTCAGATACATAAAATTTAGATATTTCATTATCATCTACAAAATGCAGAGTAATGTCAGGATCATTTGAAAAGTTTCCCACAGACTGAACGACAAGCTGCTTTTCACTATCTGTTGTGAAATTGTTTATTTCATCCAAAGCATCATCTGTAATGGTAGTATTATAAATCCATCCGTCAGCAAGATTGGTTTCACTGTAAAAATCTGAACTGGTCTGTTCAAGACCATAATATTCCCCACAAACCCCACAGAATGCAAAAATGCCCAGAAAAGACATTAAAAATATTGAAATGAATTGTGTTTTATTGATTTTAATGTCTCTAAGCATCTTTTTAGATAATGACATAATATACTATAAGAAAAAAATAAGATTTAAATTTTAGTGAAAAAATAAAATGGATTAAATCAAATTCCTTGTTTTAATCCAAAAAATTTCCTTAGAATCTGACCTAAACCAAATGTACAAATCATATACCACAAAAGCCAACCGATGGCATATGGTATTGCAGCTCCACCACCATAGAAAATGCTTCCAACAAAATGCCAAAGTGGAGTTAACATTATCCAATACAAGGGTTGTGGTAATACAAGAACCAAATTTTGAATAATGGATGTTTTCATCCAGAAAAACATTAAAATAATAGGCACATAAGTCACGATTAATGGTTTGAATGAATTCATCATCATTTCACTTTGTAACTTCATTATATCCGATTGTTTTTCCTGAAGTTCATCTAATTTTTGAGTATCACCATTTTCCTGCGCTACTCTTAATTGTTCACTAAATTCATTTACTTCATTTTGAATTTCATTATTACGGTCATGGTCAACTAAATATTTGTTTGCAACAGTACTGATTAACGAAACTAAAAATGCGATAATAAAAACCGTTAAAGCTGGATTTGATGGATTCGGATCCAATGCAAGAATAGGATTTAATAACACATTTAAAATACCAATTATATCATAGGATAATATATTGAAGATATTAGCCATGAAAAACTCCTCCCCTTTAAATATTTTCATCCTATGTCCAATTATTCCTAAAAAATATACAAAATATGCATACTCTTATTATTACATTTGGTAACTTTAATATATAATATTTTCTAAAAGATAATTATTCATTATCCTTTAGAGATTCTACCATGTTTAATTTTTTAATCTTTCCTGAAAACATCAAATTAACAAGAATTGAAATTACATAGGTAATCAAGAATGTTATTATCAATGTTTTAAGTGAGATATGAGCATTCAGATAGAATGAGTCCCCCATTGTTCCCCAAAGGTACTGCAGAACTTCACGGCCCAACGGAACACCAATTACAAATCCTATTGTTGTAAACCAAAGGTTCTGAGTCAGCAAGAGCTTTCTCAATTGGGAAGATTTGAAACCTAAAACTTTTAATGTTGCAAATTCCCGTTTAATTTCAGTAAATGACAGCAATCCCAGGTTGTACAATACAATAACTGACAGCAATGATGCAAAACCTGCAAGCAGATATATGACTGTCATTGATGATTCCATCATATCATCCCAACTGTCAGTTAGGGAATCCATTGAAAATATTGTTTTTACTCCAGTGTAGTTTTCATGGACCTCTTTTGAAGAGATTACACTTGTTGTAGTGTAATTTAATCCCAAATCATCCAGTTTCTCTTTTGATATGATGATACCCTGTGAAGTCGGATCTGAATGAATCTTATCAACAGTTGTGTTAACCCATTTATCGGAGCCCATTATATGCCATTTTACAGTATCTCCCTCTTCAACATCCAATAGCTGAGCCATCTTTTTAGAAATTGACACTTCACTGTCTGAAATTTCTATAGGATTTTTTTCATCATCTGTTGGCGTGTATAAATCGTTATCGTCAAGCACTGTGACAACACCCGATTTTTTAACGTCACCCGATTTGATTTCTATTGAGCTTTCCATCAGCTTCTCACCATCGACATCATCCACAATGTAGTCAATCTGTGATGATGTAGCGTTATCTTCCAGAACCAGTTTTGAGGAATAGTGATTTATATCTTCATATGACCATTCCTTCATCTCATCAAAGCCATCCATACATCCAAATGATGCTACAATAATTAATGTACATGCCAATACACCGAAAATACTCATCAGTGCTCTGAATTTGTTTCTTTTTGCATCACGATAATTCCAGCGCACATTGAATGAAAACTTTTTCCACAATCCCAGTTTTTCCAGAAATCCTGAAGTGGATACTTTTGGAACCTTTGGCTTTATTGCACTTGATGGAGATTCATTTACTATGTTTCTGCATGCAAAGTATGAAATCAATGCTGCCAGAACAACCATAAGGACAGTTACAATAATGAAGCTGATATTGAATCCGGTAAGCCAATATGGAATTGAATACAGATCAGCCATTTCCTCAAACATTATTGGAGGCAATGTCAAAGGCCCTAAAATCAGACCTAAAATGCTTCCTGCCAATACCATCCAGAACCCATAGGAAATATAATGAAACATTATTGTGCGATTCTTAAAGCCTAAAGCCTTCAGGACACCAATTTGGGTTCTCTGATTGTTGATTATTCTGGTCATTGTTGTCAGCAATGTAAGCATGGATATGATAATGAATATTACCGGAATGACATCAGTCATCATCTGGTGCTGTTCTGTTTCATCCTGGAACTCTGCGTAACTTGGATGCTGGGCTCTCGGCATGAATGTGGAGTAATCCCTTGCAAGGTCATCGTCCAGCTGCTTTTCATAAGCTGATGAGTTTCCATCATACTTAACAAGCAATACATTATATGGAACGCTATCCATAGGAAATGCCTTATATGACAGGTAAGCAAAGCCCATTTTAGTATAATCCGGTATCATTGATGAATCGGATGTCTGATACAGATGTTCCGGCGAATAACCCAATCCTTTGATTTCCTTTTCTATTGTTATTCCTTCAAAGGTAAATGAAATATTATCTCCAACGCTTAAATTCTTTGCTTCTGCAAAACGGGTGTCTAGCCATACGCCGTCACCGTCAGAAAGATTAAACTCTTCACCTTCCACCAGATAGAATTGGGATATGTCATCATCTTCCAGAAAATGCAGCGTGATGTCGGGATCGTTGTCAAAATCGGCTATCGAATTTACAACCAGCTGACGTTCTGAGTCTTTTGTGAGTGACAGATTGTTTACATTATCCACAAAATCAGTATCCAGGTTAGATGTGTAAATCCAACCGTCAGCAAGATTTGTTTCGCCGTAATACTGATTGGCGGTTTCTTCAAAACCGAATGATTCGGCTCCAAAACCAACAAATACATAAACACCCAAAAAGGCCATTAGAAATATGGAGATAAATTGAATCTTGTGATTCCTGATATCTCTTATCATTTTTTTGAATAGCATTTTTATTCAACACCCTTGAGTGATTCCACCATGTCCAGCTTTTTGATTTTTCTTGAAAACATCAGGTTAACAAGAATTGACAATGCAAATGTTATCACAGCAGTTAATATGAAATTTGAAAGTGATATTGAAGGCAATATGTAGAAAGAATCTCCTGAAGACTGCCACATTATATCTAAAATGTAATAACCTACAGGAAGACCTAAAATAAATCCAATAGCTGTAAACCATAGGTTTTGTGTTAATAGCAATCTTCTTAATGCACTTGTCTTAAAGCCCAATACTTTCAATGTTGCAATTTCACGCTCAATTTCTGTAAATGACAATAATCCCAAATTATAAAGCACTACAATAGCTAGAAGACATGCAAAGAAGATTAAAATATAAACCAGAAGCATCATTGATTCAGTCATTTCATCCCAGCTTGAGGTCATGTCATCCATTGAATTGACAGCCTTAATGTCTGAATAATTCTTATCAACATGTTCGGATGTGACTATGCTTGTTGGAGTGTAGTTCAAGTCCAAATCCTCAAGTTTATCTGCAGACATTATAAATCCCTGTGAAATCGGATCTGCATGAATTTTATCTATTTTTGTGGATACCCATTTATCGGAACCCATGATATGCCATTTGACTGTATCTCCGACACCAACCTCCAGCATGTCAGCCATCTTTTGTGAAATGGAAACTTCATCGTCAGCTATTTCTATCTTATTCCAGTCATAGTCTGTTGGGGTTACTAGGGTCGTGTCATTTAATACAAGTAGCGATCCTGACTTTTTGGCCGTATCCGATTCGATTTCAATTGCGCCTTCCATCAGCTTGTCACCATTGACCTCGTCTGCAATATCATCAACACTTGATATGCTTGCTCCATCATCAATGATTAATTTGGAGTCATAATGGTTGATTTGTGAGTATTCCCATTCTTTCAAGTCATGCATTCCATCATACATTCCGAATGCAGATACCAGAAGTGCAGTACATCCTATCACCCCAATGATTGTCATTAATGCTCTGAACTTGTTTCTTTTGGCATCACGATAATTCCAGCGAATATTGAAGCTCAGCTTATTCCATAAGCCAAGTTTTTCCACAAATCCTGATGATGAAATTTTAGGGGCTTTTGGCCTTATGGTATCAGCAGGATTTTCCTTTGAAATGCTTCTTACAGCTAAAAATGAAACAACCAAAGAGGACAATACCATCAATACTGCAACATAAACAAAGTTCATGCTCCATGCAGGTTTCCATTCAGGCAAAATATATGTAGCACTCATTGACGGATAAAACAGATTAGGTAATGTCAATGGCCCGATAATCAGTCCTAAAATAGCACCAGCCAAAACAAGCCAGAAACCATAAGAAACATAATGGAAAACAATGCTTCTATTAGTGTAGCCAACTGATTTTAAAATTCCTATTTGTGTTCTTTGATGTGCGATGATACGGGTCATTGTTGTTAATAGAATCAAAAGAGCAATTAAAATAAATACTACTGGGAAAATGTCTCCCATCATCTTGTGCTGATCAATCTCTTCTGAAAACTGTGAAACGCTAGGATGTTCTGACTGCTCAACGAATGAATTGTACTCACCATCGAGTTTATCTGAAAGCAAATCATTATAATCACTTGGACTTCCATCAAAATCAACCAATAAAACATTATATGGAACATCACTTAACGGGAATGCCTTATATGAAAGATATGCAAAACCTATTCTATTGAAATCAGGAATTATTGATGAATCGGATGCATGATATACATATTCCGGAGAATAGCCTAAACCCTTAATTTCCTTTTCAATAGTTATGCCATTGAAAGTAAAGGAAATATTGTCTCCAACTTTTAAATCCTTTGCATCTGCAAATTCCTTATCAAGCCAAACTCCATCTTCATCACTGACATTTACATCTTCACCTTCCAGCAGGTAGAATTTGGAAATTGTATTGTTTTCTATAAAATGCAGCGTTATTTCGGGGTCATTTGAAAAGTTCCCTATCGAGTCCAATACCAACTGTCTTTCACTATCTTTTGTAGGTGACAGATTATCTACATCATCAACAAAGTCATCATCCAAGTTTGCTGAATAAATCCAACCGTCTGCAAGGTTAGTTGCATCATAATAATCATTGACACTAACCTCTAAACCAACGGATTCTCCTCCAACACCTGCGAATACAAAAACTCCTAAAAAAGCCATTAAAAAAATAGATAGGAATTGTGTTTTATGCTTCGCGATGTCTCTCAACATCTTTTTAAAAAGCATACGCTCACCATTCAAGCTCGTCTACTTTTTTAGGATGCTCATTTATTGTGATATCTTCAATTTGGCCATTTTTGATTCTGATTACCTTATCGGCAGCTTCAGCCAAAATTGCATTGTGAGTAACTATGATAACTGTAGTGTTTTTATTATTACTCATGTCCTGAAGCAGGTTTAAAATCAAGACCCCTGTTTTAGAATCAAGTGCACCTGTCGGCTCATCACATAAAAGCATTGTAGGCTGTTTTGCGACAGCTCTTGCAATTGATACCCTTTGCTGTTCACCTCCGGACAATTGTGCAGGGAACTGATTAGCATGACCTGTTAAACCAACGGAATCCAAAACTGCATTTCCATCGATATTAACATCAACGATATCCTTCATTAACTCCACATTTTCAATTGCAGTCAGGTTAGGAATCAGATTATAAAATTGAAAAATAAAACCAACATTTTTAGCACGATATTTGGTTAATTCATTGTCATTGAAATTTTCTACATGTTCACCATTTACAATAATCTGACCTCTTGTTGTTGAATCAAGTCCTCCCAAAAGGTTTAGAAGGGTTGATTTTCCCGCTCCAGAC
>JAFUBV010000030.1 GCA_017460025.1 Methanobrevibacter sp.
AACTAAAACTTTCCCTAACTATAATCTGTGCTGTAATCTCAACACTGTTTAATGTGATTAGCCCATTGCTGATTGGTCTTGCAACCACCACAATATTCAATGGAATCAACAAAATTATAAACAGTACTGGAACAATTGATTTCAATTCATTGTTATTCTATTTAAGCGTAGTAGTAATCCTTTATATCATAAGTTCAGTATTTTCATACCTTCAAAGCTATGTCCTGATTGACATATCAACAGACATCAGCTATAACTTAAGATCCAGGATAATGGAAAAAATCACCTCCCTTTCAATGGACAATGTTGATGAAAACAAAAGGGGAGACATATTATCAAGAATTACAAACGATATTGATTCACTTCAAAACGGAATTACACAGGCATTCCTTCAGATGCTGACCGCAATAATAACAATCATCGGTGTTTTTGTAATGATGCTATACATCAATGTATGGATGACGCTTGCAACAATAATTCTAGTGCCAATATCATTTTTAATGATAATTCTTGTTACAAAATACTCCCAGAGTTATTTCCTAAAGCAACTGGTCTTCAAAGGTAGCTTAAATGCACAAATAGAAGAGACATTTACCGGCCATGACATCATACGCGCATTCAACCAGGAGGAAAAATCAATCGAAAAATTCGAACAGGACAATGATGACTGGTATACACAGGAATGGAAATCACAATTCTTCTCAAGCCTTACAGGACCTGCAATGAACTTTATTTCAAATTTTGCATATGTTCTAATAGCAGTTCTCGGTGCAATATTCGTGCTTGAAAAAGCAATAGCTGTTGGAGATATTCTGGCATTTTTCCAATACATTGAAAACTTTACAAGACCGATCCAGCAGATTACAAGAGTGATGAATCTTGTTCAAACAGCAATGGCAGCTACTGAAAGAATATTTGAATTTTTAGAACTTGACGATGAGGAAAACCCTTCAGACAGACAAATAAATGATATTGAAAAAGAAATTACCTTTGAAAATGTCAGCTTCGGCTACACTCCAAATGAAAAAATCATTAAAAATTTATCATTCAATGTCAAAAAAGGTGAAAAAATAGCAATTGTTGGTGAAACCGGAGCAGGTAAAACAACAATCGTCAAACTGCTTATGAGATTTTATGATATTGATGGAGGAGAAATAAAGATTGATGGAATAAACATAGAAGAATATGATAAACATTCCATCAGATCACTTATTGGAATGGTTCTGCAGGATTCCTGGCTGTTTTCAGACACAATTGCAAACAATATCCGTTACGGAAGGCTGGATGCAACAGATGATGAAGTGATTGAAGCAGCAAGGCAAGTTTATGCAGATAACTTCATAAAGCAATTGCCCGATGGATATGACAGTCTTTTAAATGAGGATGTTGATAACATTTCCCATGGGCAAAAACAGCTCCTAACAATAGCCAGAACAATACTGTCTTCCAAAAAGATACTGATTTTGGATGAAGCAACATCAAGCGTTGATACAAGAACCGAAAAACTGATTCAAAAGGCAATGGATAAACTTATGGAAAACAGGACAAGCTTTATTATAGCTCACAGATTATCCACCATCAAGAATGCTGATAAAATCATAGTTATCGAAAATGGTGAGATAATAGAATCCGGAAACCATGAAGAACTGATTGCCAAAAAAGGATATTATTATAATACATTAAATAGACAGAATAAGGAGAATATAATATGAACAACGAATTATTATATCTCAAACTCTCCAGATTAAGCCATATGATGGAGATAAATAATAAACGATGCAATGAAAAGACAATGACTAAAGGCCAGGGAAAGATTCTGACGATTTTGCAAAAAAAGGATGGAATATCAACAAAGGATCTGGCCGAAATAATGGACATCAGAGTAACATCCCTAAATGAAACACTCAACAAGTTAGAACAGAAAGGATATGTGAAAAAGGTAAAGTCCGAAACAGATAAAAGGATTTTACTCATATATCTAACAGATAAAGGCCGTGAATTTGAATTCATAAAACTAAAGGATGTTGATATCTTCAACTGTTTGAATGAAAAAGAAAAAGAGGAATTCGACGAATATTTAACTCGTGTGACATTGACATATCACAATAAGCTGAAAAAAGAAAATCCAGAATTTGAAAAAATGTTTAAACACAGACAAGAGGTGTTTAAAAAGCATTTTGGTGACATTAAACCTGATGAAACATGGTTTTTAAACAAAAATATTAAATAATCCATTTTAGGATTATTTAATGTTTAATATACTTTTTATAGGCAATCCCGTGATTTCAGCAATTTCATCATTGGCAAATCCTTGACCCATCATATTTTTAGCAATTTCAAGTTTACATTCCACAAATCCTACTTGCCTTCCTTCTTCCCTACCAATTTGTATGCCCTCTTTTATTCCATCTTTTCGTCCTGCTTCTTCCGCACGACATACCATACCATCAATTCTAGCATTTAATATATCTTGACTTGTAACTTCAACCTCTTTTTTTGTCATATTAAACCTCTTTATAACATATCTTAAGAAATTAGTGAAATTAAAAACGATAACACTCTATAAAACAAAAGAAAATATTAAATAACCACTAAGGATTATTTAATATTTAACACACTTAATCTTGGTAATCCCGTAATTTCAACAATATCCTCCGTCGTAAACCCTTTATTCACCATATTTCTAGCAGTTTCAAGCTTATTTTCTTCTC
>JAFUBV010000367.1 GCA_017460025.1 Methanobrevibacter sp.
TAAAGGCAGAAATTCTCGAATCAATGGGGGAAAGGATAGAATCCAGAAAAAATTATCTGATTGCATATAAGCAATTCGATAAGCTAAATGAATTACAAAAGCAGCTTGACTATCTGGAAAACACCACAGATTTATTGGTCAATATTACTGGCAGCTATTATCATAATTATACACCATCAGCAGGAGATATCATCACTTTAGTCAAAGAACCTGAAAATGAACATGACAGTGATGATATTGCAGCCTATTTGAACAATGAAAAAATAGGATATGTTGCAAACAGCGAATATACTCTTTTTGAAAAGGTTAAAAGTGCATCCAAGATTAAACATGATATTGAAGATATCAGTGAAGCTCAAATATTATTTGTTTATCTGGATGAGTATGTAATAGCCAAAATCATTAACTAACAACCGTTAGTTTTATATCATATTTAGTTCAATATTATGACTAACACGCGTTAGTTTATGATATCATGACAGTAAATAAAGATAAGATTTTCGAGATTTCAATAGAGTTATTTTCAGAATATGGATATGATGGTGTTTCAATACGCCAAATCGCAAAAAAAGTCGGAATAAAAGAAAGTTCAATATATAACCATTACAAAAGCAAAGAATCCATTTTAGATGCGATTCTTGAATTTTACATTAATGAAATGACAAATGATGAAATTCCACTTTCAAAAGCTGATGAAAACCTTGATGTGAGCTTTGATTACTTTTATAAGGTAGGTTTGGAACTTTACATGTCCAAATTAAAAAATCCGACTATGATGAAGATAACCCGGCTTATTCTAATTGAATCTTATCACAATGAAAAAATTAATAGATTTTTAAAAATGGCAATGATAGATGGGCCAATTAACGGTTGGATGGAATTATTTGATTTGATGAAAACCAAAAAGTTAATTAAATCCGATTGCAACAGCAGACATCTTGCGGAATCATTCTATTATTATGGCTTTTTCTTGATTTATCAGCATTTCATAGTAAACTATCCTGAAGATGATGAAGAATTTCTAAAGGAATTGTCAGAAAAATCAAAAAATCAAATCCAATTAATCTACAATTCAGTAAAAGCGGTGTAAAAATGAACTATCTAATTATTAATGGATCTCCAAGAAAGAAAAACACATGGGCAATAATAGAACAAGTTAAAAGCAATCTTAACGGAAACTTTGAAGAAATACATTTATCTGAAGAAAATATACCCTTATGCAAAGGATGTTACAACTGCATAATGAACGGAGAGAAATACTGTCCTCACCACAAACAGGTAAAACATATCACAGATAAAATGAATGAATGCGATGGTGTTATAATTGCATCACCAGTTTATGCGATGAATGTGACAGCATTACTGAAGAATTTAATAGACCATACGGCATATCTATATCACAGACCAGAATTTTCCACAAAAAAGGCACTGGTTGTAGTATCTACAGCAGGCGTAGGACACAAAAAGGTAGCAAATTATATTGATGAGACATTAAGGCACTGGGGAGTCAACAAAGTCTATAAAATAGCTTTTCAATGCGGAGGAAAAGATTCTCTTGAAACAAAAGAAATTAATAAAAAAGCATTGGAGTTTAGAAAGGACGTAGAATCCAAAAAGTTACATTCGCCGAAATTTGCAGACATTATATTTTTTGATGTTTGGAAAGCAATGGCCGTTAGAGAAAATCCAATCAAAGCAGATGGGGAATTTTGGCATTCCACAGGTTTAGTTCATAATGATTTTTATCCTGAAATA
>JAFUBV010000368.1 GCA_017460025.1 Methanobrevibacter sp.
GCTCGTTTTTACTATTTAAAAAGGGATATCCTCCATTTGAATTTGGCATTAATCCAATTTGCTCTTGAAGAGCTTGAAGCTGAAGGCTATATTCCAATGCAAACACCCTTCTTTGTAAAAGGTGAAGTTGCAGCTGAAACATCAGAGCTTGGAGAATTTGAAGAAACTTTATACAAAGTTGAAAATGAGGATATGTACTTAATCGCAACTGCAGAGCAGACCCTGGCAGCACTTCACAGGAATCAAATCATATCTCCTGATGAATTGCCGTTAAGATACTGTGCACTGTCAACATGCTTTAGAAAAGAAGCAGGTTCACACGGTAAGGATACTTTGGGAATATTCAGGGTTCACCAATTTGAAAAAATAGAACAGTTCATTTATTCAGCCCCTGAAGATTCAAGAAACCAGCATGATCATCTGATGGAAGTGACTGAAAGAATCTATCAAAAATTAGGTCTTCCATATCAGGTAATAGCTATCGTATCCTCTGCTTTAAACGATAATGCAGCTATCAAATATGATTTGGAAGCATGGTTCCCGGGTTCTGGTGCATTCAGAGAATTGGTTTCATGTACCAACTGTAAAGATTATCAGGCAAGAAAAACCAAAACCCGTATTGGAAGAGCAGGTTCTGGAGATGCTCAAATCTTGCACACTTTAAACAGTACAGCTATTGCAACCGAAAGAACAATGTGCTGTATTTTAGAAAACTATCAGCAGCCTGACGGTAGTGTAAAAGTTCCTGAAGTGTTAGTCCCTTACATGAACGGAAAAACAGTTATTGAAGCTAAAAAATAGCTTTAATAATACTTTCTTTTTTTAAAAAATAGTAAAAAAAGTTTATTTTAAAAAAATAAACTTCATTGTTCGTTATTTGTTGGTATGAATGGTATTATTGCTTCAGCCAGTTTAGCTATTGGCATGGTTTGTATCCATACTCTTCCAGGTCCTTTTAATGTAGCTAAAAAGAGTCCTTCACCACCAAATAATAGGTTTTTAGCACCTTTTACCCTTTCAATATCAAAATCAACGGATTCATCCATTGCAGCTATATGTCCCTGGTCTATTAATAGTTTTTCTCCAGGATGTAAGTCATATTCAATTGCTTCTCCGTCAATTTCCAAAAATGCTATTCCGTTTCCGGAGAATTTTTGAAGAACGAATCCTTCTCCACCAAATAATCCCGCACCAAGTTTTTTTCTAAAGTACATGTCAATTTCAACGCTTTCTTCAGCAGCTAAAAATGAACTTTTCTGACCAATGATTGAATTTGTTCCATCCAATCGGATAGGGATGATTTTTCCAGGACAGTGTGATGCAAATCCTATTTCTGCATTGTCAGTTTCTGCTGTGAAAAAATTTAGAAATATTGAGTCTCCGGAAAGTGCTCTTCCAAGCCCTTTTAAAAGACCCCCACCAGTATTTGTATCCATTTTGACATCTGAGGTCATATAGGCCATTGCTCCACTTTCATCTTTCATGGTTTCTCCCTTTTGTAGTTTGCAAACTACCATGGGAAATGATCCGCCTTTGATTTCATATTCCATTATTTCACCTTCATAATTAGTTATATGACTGTATAAAATTTATTATATTTAAAATTTTTTTGAATGATTTTGCTTAAAATCCTCTTAAAATCAAATTTTGTTTGTAAATCTACAAACATTTTCAAATGAATTATTTGTTAATTTGGGGTTTGCTTATCACTTTAATTTTTTAATTTTCACAGGCTTTGAATTTTGTATGGGTGATAAAATCATTTTTAGTTCATCTTAATAGATTTTGTTTTGACTAAATTTTAATCTATTGTATTTTTTTTCTCTATTTTTCGAGATTTTTTTCACATTAAAATTTGTTCAATATGATTTTTTATATTGTATATAATTTCATGTGAAAC
>JAFUBV010000369.1 GCA_017460025.1 Methanobrevibacter sp.
AGTGAAGAAAGTCCCGACGTTAAAGGCCTTGATTTATTCAAAGGACATTGTGAATTTTTGCCTGAAGGAGTTAAAATTCCTCATATGGGCTGGAATAAATTGGATGTAGTTAAAGATTGCCCTATTTTGGAAGGAATTGATGGTGAATATTTCTATTTTGTTCATTCATATCATGTAATTCCGGATGATGCGGATATTATTGCAGGAACCTGTGATTATGGAATAAATGTTGCTGCAGCTTTAAGTCAGAACAATCTATTCTCTACACAGTTTCACCCTGAAAAAAGCGGAAAAGCCGGACTTAAGATTTTAAAAAATTTTGTTAATATTAAGGAGTAGTTACTATGGATATTGAAGGATTTGTCCGTGCAAGAATTGATGATTATTCTTATGATGATTTGTCAGTTCTTTTAGCTGAAAGAATAAGGGAATATAAAGATATTTCTGATGAAAATTCTGTAAAAATGGCGCAAGCTGTAATTGATGAAGTTTCAACAACATTAAAATTAAAGGAAAGCGATGATGAATTTTTAAAAGAGATTGCTGAGATTACCAAATCCGGTGTTGGTATGGGTGAAATGGGTGTCGGATCTCGTGGAGCAGGAGATTTCTTTGTTCACAGAAGAATAGCCGATATTGTAGCTTCAACCAATACGGCATCATTAGTCAATCCGACTGAACAGGATGACGGCGGCGTGGTACGTTCCAGAGCAAAAAATGATGATGTTTATATTACCACAGCAGTTGATGGAATTCATTCCAGATTAAGTGAATATCCGTTTTTAGGCGGTTTTCATGTTACAAGAGCAACTTTAAGAGATGTCTGTGTAATGGGTGCTGATCCTGTAGCTATTTTGAGTGATGTTCACTTGGCCGATGACGGTGATGTAGGTAAAATTTTTGATTTTACGGCAGGTGTTGCAGCGGTATCAGAGCTTGTTGGAGTTCCTATTGTAGCTGGAAGTACTTTAAGAGTCGGTGGAGACATGGTTTTAGGTGACAGGTTCGTTTCTGCTGTGGGAAGTGTTGGAGTATCTGATTATCCTCCAACAGCACGTAAAGGTGCTACTAAAGGTGATGTTATTCTTTTAACTGAAGGTTCCGGTGGTGGAACAATCACTACAACTGCATTATATAATGGATTTTTTGATGTTGTCTGGGATACAATGAATGTTAACTTTGTTCAGGCTTCACAATCATTATTTGAAGCAGATTTGGTAAAGAATATTCATGCAATGACTGACGTTACCAATGGCGGTCTTAGGGGAGACGCACATGAAATTTCCAACACTACTGGTGTCGGTTTGGAATTCTATGAAGAGGATATTAGAAAAATGGTCGCTCCAAATGTTTTAAACATGCTTGAAACATTAAATATAGATCCGTTAGGAGTTTCTACAGATTCATTAATGCTTGTTGTACCTGAGGATATTGCAGATGATGTTAAAAAAACTGTTTCTGCAGCTGGAGTTGACATCTCAGAAATCGGTCAGGTCACTGATAGCGGCGAACCTATACTGATTAAGGAAGACTCTTCAACTGAAAAACTTGTTCCTTTATTTAGAGAAGCCGCATACACAAAAATTAAAAAGTTAGTCGGTGATACAACACCTGAAGACTTTGAAATCATGCAGGAAAAAGTTCAAAAAGCATGTGAAGATGCAATAGCTAAGAAGGATAAGGTTATAAAGTATATAAATAAAAATTAATTTTTTCGCACTTCCATATTTTTTATATATTATGGAAGTTAACTTCTTTTTATGAAAGATGAAACTGGAAGTCTGTATATTGCAGATGCTTTAATTGCTTTAAGTATTTTATTCATAGCTTTGATAATGTTAAATTCATTACTTTCACTTCCAAATCCTGATTATTCAGATATTTCCAATAATCCTACAGATGCTCAGGATGTTATGGAGATATTGGCTGGTAAAGTTGATTTTAATGATCATAGTTTTCTATCTGAAATTACAGGCATCTTAAAAGATAATAGAAATTCCAAAAAATCAATAAGAGAAGTTTCTCAAATTTGTGATGAAAAATTCAGCGAATTGAAATTAACTAATTATCGTTTTGTCGAGTCAAACGAACTTGATTCAAAAATCTTGTCGGATTCCGGTGATTTTTCAAAAGCAGACTCTATATCTGTTGCAACACGTAATCTTGATGGTTATTCATACACATTGTATCTTTGGTGAGTTTAATCCTTTGTATGTAATAGACCAATATTTATACGTGTTCAGTGGTGAATATATTAGCCTTTACATACAAGTTTTGTACATTTGTCCAGCAGAGAATTGGATTTTGTGGTGGTGAATCTCCACTGGTTCGTTGTACAATATTCATTTTTTTATTTTTGCATATATAATTATATCTATTTTTCTTAATTTGATGTTAAATGAAGTTTACTTTTATTCTCTTTTTTCAACAATTTATTAATAATTTATTTTCTTTATTGTATATTAAAATAAAATTTGCTTTATTTTTTATAATTTTTTTCTAAATCTTTAAATATTCTTGTATCAAATATTTATACCATAGTCAATTTTAAAGTATTTTTTATCAAAAAAATTTGGGCTATGCTTTGTCAATTGATTTGAAAGGAGGTGAAAATAATTAAGA
>JAFUBV010000370.1 GCA_017460025.1 Methanobrevibacter sp.
CCGGAGGACAAAGCTACATTTATTACTCCAATTTCACAGCAAACTCAGCAGGAAGCCGTGGAGGAGCAGTTCACTCATCAGGTTCAGGATCTTACTCCGAATGGACCACATATATAACAGGATGTAACTTTGATTCAAACATTATTGGAAATTCAGCTTATGACGGATCTTCTCTTGAAGGTGGGGCAGTTTGCGCTGAAGCTCCAACAGCTATTCGTGATTCCAGATTCACAAATAACTATGGATATAATGGTGGAGCATTATTCATGCGCTCAAATGCAAAATATGTTGATAACTGTACTTTCATTGATAATGATGCGGTAAACGGCGGTGCGATTTACGATGACCGCACTCAAAGTGTAATTTCAAATTCCACATTCATCAACAATAATGCAACTTTAGGTGGAGCAGTATTAATATCAGGTTCACGTGCTTCTTCAGAAAGCGGATTCACCAATTTAACTGAAAATATCTACTTAAACAATTCAGCTACAAACGGTGGTGCAATATATTCAGATGCAGGATACGCATCCCCTCAGGAACTTAACATCAAATATTCAGAATTTGCAAACAACACTGCAACCGGTAATGGAAGTGTAATTTACACAACCAACAGGGCAAACATTGAATACAATGCAATAATCTATGGAATTAAAGAGTATAATGTTATTGATGTAGCTCCTGAATGTGAAGGAATTGTAAGCCTTGAAAACAATTGGTGGGGATTGAACAGTCCTGATTTAACAAGAATAATTCGAGGAATCACAGCTCCTGAAATTTATGCTATTTTAAATTTGACTGCAAATCCAACTTCAATCGAGAAAAATGAACAGTCCAACATAATAGCTGCATTAAAATGGAATGATAATACAACTGATGGAATTGATTTGATTC
Organism: Methanobrevibacter sp.; assembly: GCA_017460025.1. Taxonomy (GTDB): domain Archaea; phylum Methanobacteriota; class Methanobacteria; order Methanobacteriales; family Methanobacteriaceae; genus Methanocatella. The sequence goes on from JAFUBV010000370.1 coordinate 895, forward strand.
CTGAAAGGGAAATTGATTTGTCTGCAAGCATTGGAAGCTTAACAAATGACAGCGGATTCATATCAACAGAGTTTACAAGCCAATACTCAAGTGATATTGCAGGAACATACGAAATATTGGCCAGTGTTGACAATGAATTGCAGTCTGTAAGTGTAACAGTCATCGGAGATGCTGAAATCAAAAGCATAATCTATGTAAACTCATCCAATGGTGATGACAGGTCAGGTGACGGATCCAAAGACAATCCTGTTAAGACAATCGCAAGAGCTATTGCACTTGTTGAGGAAAACGGTACAATCATAATGAACGGTGTATTTAAAGGAAACGGAAATACAAGATTAGGAATTGCATCCTCAATAAACAACATTACTTTTGTTGGAGTTAACAATACAATAATTGACGGTGAACACAGATATTGGATATTCTCAATCACTGACGGAACATTCACATTTGCCAACCTGACTTTCCAGAACGCATATTATGCAGGATACGGTGCGGCAATCAGGAATCAGGCAGGATATTTATATGTTGAAAACTGTACTTTCAATGATAATGTTGCTCAAGGTTCATCAGCTATTGACAATACAGGTTATCTGGTTGTAATTGATTCTGATTTCAACAGAAACATTGCTACGGTTTATGATGGGGGAGCATTGTCTTCAAGCTGGGAAGCATACATCATTAACTCCACATTCACAAACAATCGTGCATACCAAAACGGTGGAGCAATGAAAAACTATGAAGAAGGTTATCTATACATCGAAGGATGTGACTTCAAGGACAATATTGCAACCGGAAGCTCCAAAGGAAGCTATGGTGGAGCAGTCTATTCCTGGGCTTCAGACGCTGAAATTTTCCTTTCAAACTTCACAGATAACATGGCTAACACAAAAGGTGGAGCAATCTATGCAAGTTACGGTAATTCATTCTATGAATGGCATGCTGTTGTAATGATGAATGAATTTGAAGGAAACGAAGCACCAATAGGATCTACATTATTCCTTGAATTGGTTACTGGTATGGCACAGTATAATGCATTTTTAGATGGTGTAGTCTATACTTACGGAACCAATTGCCCTATTGATGATAACTGGTGGGGAGTAAACAATCCTGACTGGTCATCAGTACTTTCAGGCACAATCAAAAAACCTTCAACATATGCTGTTTTAAATGTAAGTGCAAATCCAAGTGA
>JAFUBV010000371.1 GCA_017460025.1 Methanobrevibacter sp.
AGCAGCAGACATGATTATACAGGACAATAATTTTGCAACAATTGTAAAGGCAATCAGAGAAGGAAGGAAAATATACGATAACATTAAAAGATTTGTAAAATTCCAGGTATCAACAAACATTGGTGCGATAATCACCATTATTGGAACAAGCATCCTGAATTTGCCACTTCCATTCTCACCAGTCCAATTATTATGGATAAATATTGTGATGGACGGACCTCCAGCCCAGACATTAGGAATGGAAGGTGCTGAAAAAGACATAATGGAGAGAAATCCTCAATCCGGAGATATCTTAAATAGAAAAACGATTATTAGAATTATTATTTCAGGTATTGTTATGGCAATTGGTACAATATGCGTGTTTGACTACCAGTTAAGCGTTTCTACACAAACCAAAGCAATGACAGTTGCATTTACATTATTTGTACTTTATCAATTGTTTAATGCTTTTAACTGCAAAGCAAATTCCAATTCATCAAGCAAATACCTGTATATCGGAATAATTATCTCATTCATTCTGCAAGTTTTAATAATCTATATTCCGGAGTTGCAGACAATATTTAAAACAACAAGCATCGGAATTGTTGATTGGCTAATGATTATAATAGTTGCATTTACAATAATACTGACTGAAAAGATAATGAATAAGGTGCTAGAATGAAAAAATTAAATATTTTTCTATTAGGCGGAACAAAGGACTCAACAGAACTGATCAAACACTTAAAGGACAATTATGACACCCACATATTAACTACTACAACAACTGAATACGGATCAAAATTGGCTATTGAAGCGGGAAGTGACGATACAATAGCAAGGCCACTTCTCAAAGATGAGATTATTGAAATTATTGGCAATGGAGATTTTGACTTATTGATTGATGCAACACATCCATTTGCAGAACACATTACAAAAACCAGCAAAAGCGTTTCTGAAATATGCAATATCAGATATATCCGTTTTGAAAGACCTTCATTAAGTTTTGATGATATTGACACATCACATATAGTTTATGCAAAATCCTTTGAAGATGCAGGCCAAATCATTGCCGGACAATACCCTGAAGGAAACATATTGCACTTTGCAGGAGCCAACACCATGGAGGATGTCTTGAAAAATGTTTCAACAGAGAGGTTCTACCCGCGTATTTTGAAAGTTCCAAAATCTATAGAAAAGTGTGAAAATTTAGGTGTTGTAAACGACCACATCATAGAAATGAAAGGTGCCGCCAGCTTGAAAGAAAACATTGATTTAATTGAAAAGTATGATGCAAGTGTCATGATAACAAAGGAAAGCGGTGAAATAGGTGGAGTTATTGAAAAAATTGAAGCAGCTAATCAAAAGGATATATGTTTGATTATGATAAAAAGGCCTGTCATCAAAGAACTTGAAAAAAAAGATATCGTATCAACACTTGAAGAGTTTGATAAAAAAATAAAAGAAATGTTTTAAAAATAAATAGCGCCGAGACTGAGATTTGAACTCAGGAGGAGAAACTCCACGGGATTTCAAGTCCCGCGCCTTACCAGACTAGACTACCTCGGCAATCCACAAAATACATACAAATTATCTTATTTTAAAAAAAATCAAAAAATTATTAAATAACGCCGAGACTGGGATTTGAACCCAGGCGGAGAAACTCCACGGGATTTCAAGTCCCGCGCCTTACCAGGCTAGACTATCTCGGCTTTATGAATATAACAAGGAAATATTTAGAGAAATCTAAATATTTATCCTTTAAGTTCGATTTCAATACTTACATTGTCAGGAACATTAACTTTCATTACTTGTCTCATTGCACGTTCGTCAGCTCCAATACCGACTAAACGTTTGTGAATCCTAAGTTCCCATTTTTCCCAAGATGCTTTACCTTCACCATCTGGTGATTTTCTTGTTGGGACTACTAATTTTTTAGTAGGTAATGGAATAGGACCAGATAAATCAACACCAGTTCTTTCAGCAATGTTTTTGAGTTGATCACAAACATATGCTAATTTTTCTGGATCAGTTCCTGTAAGCTTAATTCTTGCTTGATTCATTAATTATCCTCCAAAAATACAAAAAAAGAAAAAAGTTTAAGTTAAAAACTTAAACAGAATTTTCCACAAAATTATTGTTTTTCAGTAATTTCAAGACATAAACCAGCTGCAACAGTTTGACCCATATCTCTGATAGCAAATCTACCCATTTGTGGGATTTCTTTTGCGTTTTCGAGACACATTGGTTTAGTTGGTTTAATTTTAACAATAGCTGCGTCACCAGTTTTGATGAAGTCAGGGTTTTCTTGGTCAACAGCACCAGTAGCAGGGTTTAATTTTTGCATTAATTCTAAGAAAGTACATGCTACTTGAGAGGTGTGACAGTGGAATACAGGAGTGTATCCAACGGTGATTACACCTGGGTGTTGTAAAACAACAACTTGTGCTTTGAATTCTCTTGCTACAGTAGGAGCGGAATCAGTGTGTCCTGCAACGTCTCCTCTTCTGATATCGTTTTTACCTACACCTCTTACGTTGAATCCGATGTTGTCACCAGGTTCAGCGGTTTCGAATACTTCGTGGTGCATTTCGATAGATTTAACTTCTCCGGAAGCTCCAGCAGGTTGGAAGATAACGTGTTCACCTTTTTTCATGATACCAGTTTCAACTCTTCCTACAGGTACAGTACCTACACCAGTAATGGAGTAAACGTCTTGAATAGGAATTCTTAAAGGTAAGTCAGTAGGTTTTTCAGGTGGAGTTAATTTGTCTAATGCGTCGATTAAAGTGTCACCTTTATACCAGGAAGTGTTTGAACTTGCTTCTTTGATGTTGTCCCCTTCAAATGCAGATAATGGGATGAAAGGTACTTGATCAGGGTTGAAACCTACGGTTTTAATTAAGTTAGTAACTTCTTCTTTTAATTCATTGTATTTGTCTTCAGAGTAATCTACTAAGTCAATTTTGTTGATTGCAACGATTAATTGACCGATACCTAAAGTTCTGGATAAGAACACGTGTTCTTTAGTTTGTGGCATTACACCGTCGTCAGCTGCAACAACTAATACACCTGCGTCTGCTTGGGAAGCACCAGTAATCGTGTTTTTAACGAAGTCTCTGTGTCCTGGGCAGTCTACTACAGTGTAGTCGTATTTTTTGGTGGAGAATTTTTGGTGAGCTAAATCGATGGTTACTCCTCTTTCTCTTTCTTCACCTAATTTGTCCATAACAAATCTGAATTTGTTTTCACCGTCATCTAATTGTTGTTCAGCGATTGCACCAGCTTTTAATAATAAGTGTCCAACTAAAGTGGATTTTCCGTGGTCAACGTGTCCAATAAATGCTAAGTTAAGATGTTCTTTTTCTTTTGCCATTATAATAACCTCTTTTAATTATATATTAACAAACATTAGTAAGCTTAAATGTTAGCTTAAATTTAATTTATATTTTAACATATAAATAGATAATGTTTTTTTCATAGATTTTTAATAAAAATATAAAAAATGAAAAAATTAAATTTTAATTTTTAAATTTATACGTCTCCTAAGTAGTGACTTGTAGGGAACGGTTCTGGAGATAAACCTTTTCTTTGTCTGATTTCTCTGACAATTTGGTTTTGCATCTCACGTGGAAGTGGTTCAAATCCTGCGATTTCAGTAGACCATAAACATCTACCTTCTGCAGCGGATCTGATGTCACCAGCGAAACCGAACATTTCAGCTACAGGAACTTTGGATTCGATTCTTGCCATGTCTCCTTCTTGACCCATGTCAACAATTTGACCTCTTCTGTTTTGGATTTCACGAGTACATGCACCCATGTAATCATTAGGAGTGTCAATAACTACTTTTTGCATTGGTTCTAATAATGAAGGTTCTGCAAGAGTCATAGCACCTAAAATTGCGTTTCTAATAGCAGGTAAAACTTGTGCAGGTCCTCTGTGAACTGCGTCTTCGTGAAGTTTTGCATCATGGAGTTTGAATTTTAATCCCATGGAGATTTCTTCACCTAAAGGTCCGCTTTCGAGAGTGGATTCAAATCCTTCAAGTAATAATTCTTTAACTTCATCCAAGTATTGAATACCACGAGTCATGTTAAGGAAGATACTTCTGTTGTGAACAGCCCATACTCTTCTAGCTTCTTCTTTATCTAAACCATATTCCATAAAGTCATTAGCAGATTCTTTACCTTTTACTCTACCTTCTTTGATGTCTCCTTCTTGGATAGCATCATATAAAGAAGGTTCTAAAGGTTCAACAGTTAAGTAGAATCTGTTATGTTTGTTTGGAGATTTACCTTCAACTTGAGGAGATAATTGTCTTACAGTTTCTCTGTATACAACAATAGGTTCGGAAGTTTGGATATCTACACCTTTTTCTCCGATTCTGTAACCGATAACTTCCAAATGAAGTTCACCCATACCTGATACTAAGTGTTCACCGGTTTCTTCGTTAATATCGATTTTTACAGTAGGATCTTCTTTACCAACTTGTCTTAATACTTCAATGAGTTTTGGTAAGTCTTTAGTATTTTTAGCTTCTACTGCTACAGTAACTACAGGTTCGGAAATGTGTTCTAAACCTTCGAACTCTTTGATTTTGTCTTCAGGTGAACAGAGAGTTTCCCCAGCGATAGCACCTTTTGCACCAGCAACATAAACAATGTTACCAGCAGGAACTCTATCAGTGTTAACTCTTTCAGGACCGAAGTATACACCTACTTGTTGTACTCTGGATTTACCGTGAGAACCAACGAGATATACTTCTGTACCTTTTTCAATAGCTCCACCATAAACCCTACCGGTTGCAATTTCACCAGCGTGTTTATCTACAGATACGTTGGTAACCATTACTGCTAAAGGTCCGTCAGGGGAAGTTTCAATCATACCTTTACCTGCAGGAGATTCAATGTCTCCGTCCCAGATGTTAGGTACTCTGTAAACTTGAGCTTCTTTAGGGGAAGGTAAGTGTTCAACTACCATACCTAATAATACATCGGATAAAGGTACTTTTTGTGCTAATTCTTTTTCGTTATCAGCATTACAGTATTCGATAATGTCTTTAAAGTTAATTCCAGTTTCTTGCATGGTTGGGACGTTAATAGCCCAGTTGTGGTATGCTGAACCGAAAGCTACACTACCGTCAGTGAAATCTAAAGACCATTCTTCAACTTTGTCTTCAGGAGCCATGTTTTTGATTAATTTGTTAGCTTCCATGAAGATTTTTAAGAATCTGTTTTGTAATTCTTCAGGTTCTAATTTTAATTCGTTGATTAATCTGTCAACTTTGTTAATGAATAAAACCGGTTTAACATTTTCTTTTAAAGCTTGTCTGAATACAGTTTCTGTTTGAGGCATGATACCTTCTACAGCACAAACAACAACTACTGCACCGTCTACAGCTCTCATTGCACGAGTTACGTCTCCACCGAAGTCAACGTGACCAGGAGTATCGATTAAGTTGATTAAGTATTCGTCATCTTTGTAATCGTGTACCATTGATACGTTTGCAGCATCAATAGTAATACCACGTGCTTGTTCTTGTTCATCAAAATCCAAGAATCTTTGATCACCAGCAAGCTCTTCAGAAATCATACCTGCACCTGCTAAGAGGTTGTCAGATAAAGTGGTTTTACCGTGGTCGATGTGAGCACAGATACCAATGTTTCTGATTGAATCTGGTTTGAACATCAATTCTTTAATTTTTGCAATCATTTTGTCTCGTCTACTCAAGAAAATCACCTAATATGAATATGATTAGTGTGCTGCTTTAGCAACTCTTTCTTTCTCTTCAGCTTTTTGTAAAGCAAAGCTTCTTGAATCTTCTTCAGAAGCAAGGATTAATTCATCAGCTAAACATTCAGCAACAGATCTTTTGTTTTTGAATGATGATTGTAAAGTACCTCTGGTTAAAAATCCGAGTGAAAGATCAACTCTTCTTTGAGGGGAAATATCAACAGCTACTTGGTATCCAATACCACCGTATTTGATACGGGTAGTTTCTTCACGAGGTGCAGTGTTTTCGACTGCAGTAACTAAAACTTGAACAGGGTTCTTTTTAGTTCTTTTGTTGATAATTTCTAATGCTTCTTTTACAATGTTATAAGCTTTATTTTTCTTACCTGAGTTGAGGTGGGTTCTCATAACTTTGTTCATTAATCTTTCAACAATAGATACTTTTGATTTTGCAAATTGTCTTTTTACGTGTCTACCTGAAGTGTGAGGTACGAGAGTTTCATCCAAACAGATGTATTTTACTAAACCTAAGTCCTCAACTTTTACTTCATCGAGATCCCATTTATCAAATAATTTACTCATAAAAATTACCTTCCTTATCTTACAGGTTTTTCTATTTTTCCACTTACCATTTCAGATAAAGCTACATTGTTAACTTTGGACACTTTCCAACGAACTCCAGGAATATCTCCCATGGATCTTCCGGATGGTCCACCGATTCCTTCAATCATAACTTCATCGTGTTCATCGATAAAACCGATAGCTCCGTCACCTGGTGCGAAAGCAGTTAATTGTTTACCGTTTTTAATTAATTGAACACGTACACATTTACGAATAGCAGAGTTAGGTTGTTTTGCTTCTATCCCTACTTTTTCAATTACAATTCCTCTAGCTTGAGGAGCTCCTTCGAGAGGGTCTGCTTTAACGTCTAATCTTAAAGCTCTCCTTTTGTAATCTACATCTTTCCACTTAAAATTTTGTCTATTTTTTTTAAGTTTTTTTGCAGCAAAAAGTCCTGGCATAATATTTTCCTCTAAACATTTTGTCAAAAAACATATCTAAGAATCCACCGCTGCGATTTATACTATACACTATTAGTACAATCTAAATTCTAAGATATAATTAGTAATAATAATTAATTTAGATAAATAACAAAAGTTTTTATCTAAAACAAAGATATCTTGAGATAAATTATAAAACAATGACAAAAAGCACACATAGTCATGTTCGAATAAGTATAGATATCTTACA
>JAFUBV010000372.1 GCA_017460025.1 Methanobrevibacter sp.
CATTGATTTAAACTATTTTTCTCAAAGTTTTACTGAATGGTTCAATGTATACTTTTTTTAAAAATGAACACAAACATTTATATACTATAAACTCCTACTTTTAATTGTGTACACAAATTTGAAAAATGTAAACTTAAAGGAGTTTTATATATGAATGATAAAGACCCGAAAGAATTCAGATTTGGAAATGACAAATTCGGAGGATCATACAGACCGGGTGAATTTGAATTTAAATTCCCCGATGAGCTGACCCGTGAAGAATTTGAAGAAATGTTTCGTGAAAGAATCGAATCACTTCACAAGTTAGGACGGGAGTTCATGCCCTTCGAAGAAGAAGTCAAAACAAAAAAAGAGAAACTCAAACCTCTAAGCATTCGCGTAAAAGCACACACTAAGGAATTTTTCAAAAACAATTCAATTTTAAGCGCACGTGAGGTTTTGGAGTTATATGAAAACTTCAACAATGGGAGTGAAGCTTTCATCAACTCTCTTTTGGAAGATGAAAAACAATTACAACAGCAATTAGCAGAAATCCAGGAAAAACTGCACAATGCACGTCTGTTTAAAGACAAACTCAACGACCTGGATCTTGAACCTATCAAAAAGACTGATGACGAAATCATTTCATCTCTGGAAGAGACTTATGAAAACTCCCAGATAAAAATGGCTGAAAGCGCTGATGATATCATAGCTGACATTGAGCTTTATAACACTCAAAGCGTTGTCATGCCTGAAGCAAATTACCTTGTAATCAATGCTTCAAACGATATTGTACCTGTAGTCTATTACTTTAGCCGTGATTTGGCTGAAGATGATGTTGTTGACATCCTGGCTAAGGTCAAAAAGCACTGCAACGGTGCAGAAATTGAAAATTCTTTTTTTGAAGATGATGGTGAATAGCTCACCATCGTCAACATCTTGTGTATAAGATATGTTTATATACTTGTTTTTTCCAAAATATGCACAAGGTGATAATAATGACGATGATTGATCCATATATTTTCAGATGTCCCATATGCGGAGAAGAATTCGAAGACTATGTTCTCGCTTCTTCAAATCAAAGCGGAGCAAGCGATTTGGATACAAGGCCTCCTGAAATGATTAGAAGCACTATGAACATATGGATACACGAATGTTCTCAATGCGGATATGCGGCAAGGGACTTTGATGAAAAGCCTCAGGTAAACAGGGATTTCATCGAATCTGATATATACCAAAACATCGGTTTTGAATTTAAAAGTGACCTTGCAAAATCATTTTACAGGGAATATCTTATTTTAAAGGAAGAAGGCTGCACTGATGTATTATTTCATCCGCTTTTGAATTGTGCATGGGCATGTGATGATTTCGATGACACGGATAATGCTGTTGAAATAAGAAAGATGTGTGCAGAAATCATTGGTGAAGACACAGAAACTCTCTCATTAATCAGGCTTGACCTGCTTAGAAGATCCCGCCAGTTCGACCGTGTGATTGAGGAGTATTCCAGCAAAACATTCTCTGAAGAGATTTTAAACAAAATCTGCACTTTCAGCATTATCAAAGCAAAATCTGCTGATGATGCATGCTATACTGTAGAGGATGCAATGCAATATTAGAAAAAATCTAAATATCAATTATTATAAAGTGATTATTATGAAAAGAATTCTTTTGATATTATTGATTTTTCTTATGATTATTCCAATAGCTGCAGGTGAAAATATCACAATCAAGGGAGTTGACTTTGATATTCCTGCACAGTATGAGCACGGTACACTAAAAGAGTCATCATATGTATATCAAAGCGGACTTACCTTCAGAATATTGTCACTCGATTATGATAAAAACCTTAAAATCAACTATGGGGATGACATAGTCAATGCAAATTCCGCAGAATACACAAACATTGCAGGCCATGATGCAGTGGTGGTCCATAAGACCTATGAGTCAAAAGACTACACTACAGTCTATTTTGCAACCGGAGACAATATATTTTTAATCTGTTTTAATGACACTTATGTCAATGACGACATCACTAATCTTATTGCAGGCACTCCCGCACAGACCATGTCAACCGATGAGTTTTCATCAAGGCTCAATGATGCCTTAAGTGACTATAAAGATCAGCTGGCCCAGGAGGAAGCGGAAATTTACTATGAAGATTATCAAAAATCAAACAGACCCACCAACAGATATTTCTTCTTCTGGCTTTAATAGTGTTCAAATGCTCTCGGACATTTTATTTATATTTATAATTTCAAAGTATCATTTGAGGTTTTTAAAATGTTCGATGAAATTATAGAAGAATTCAGAGAAAAACAGGAATATATAATACCGCTGATTGACCCGGATTGTATAGTAACAGCCCTTTTGTACGAAAGGTTGTGATAGGATAATTGATTTGTACCTGAGTCAATTACTAATTCTCAAACCGTCACCATACTTTAAAGTATTGCTTAAAAAACTGATAGGGGAACTCAAGTCTTACGGATATCCAAATGTTGAACTTGCAGACATCATATCCATATGCATCATTCTCGATTACCTGTTGAGTGACAGCTGTCTGATCAAGTCCTACGGAAATTACATAAGAAATGCACTTTTTGTCATAAATGACATTTTGGGCGATGGGCTTTATGTTAAAATCGAGCCGAAAATAATTTCAATAGAAAATGAGTTCTACAAAAATATCGCACCATGCGAAAAGCAATTCTCCGACAGATTCACAGAAGAGATTAAAAAACTAATCATTTAACATTTTTCATATAAAATTTAACATTATTCATATAATATTAAAATTGTTATTCTAAACAATCTTAAAAATTAAATATTCTAAAAATGAACAAATCTTTTAGTAAAATATATATGCATATGTTCATAAAATTAATATTATGTGTTTGTGAGGTTTGTTAAATGTATAAAAGATTATTTATGGGTTGCAGTCTTTTGACATACTCCTTTGAGAAAATGTTCAAGGCACTGCAGATTATGTTACCGAAAATGAAAAGAAAAACACAATTTTCTGATAACAGTCTTTTTTGCGAAAATAAACCTTCTGCATGTATACCTTATGTTGCTGTCACTAATTATTTAAACCCAAACTCTTTTTTTAATAAAAATATTCGAATGGTGATTTTAAAATGAATATGAAAAAATTATTGGCACTATTTATAGTTCTTATCGCTGTAGTTAGTTGCTTAAACGTAGTTAGTGCAGGTTTTCTTGACTTTTTAGGTGGAGAACCTGAAGTTGTTAATGAAACATACACATTTGACGGATTTACCCTTGATTTTGCTGCTAATGCATCCATCGTTAATTTTACAACAAGTGAAGAAGGATACAGCATGAACTCATACATCGTAAGTACTGATGACATGAGCTTTTTTGTAGACATATCAACCGGTTCACAACTTGTTAGCTCTGCATCCGAATATGCACGTAACTGGGTTGACAACGACGGAGCTACATTAGGTGGAACCTACGGGGACTGGACAATCATCGATTTAAATACAGTACAATCTGATGATGAAAACGAAACAATGTCAGGTTATATTTTAGCTTTACATGACGGTAGCAAACTCATAAGTATCCAAGGGGAAGACTTACAGGCAATAAAAGATATTGCTGATACATATAAACCTGCATAAACAGATTATGACAAAAGCGGTTAATTGATTTTAACCGCATTTTTTTTAAAATTTTTTTGTGGGGGGATTTACATGAATTTTAAAAAAACATTAACCATTATATTAATAATCATCACTATTTTTAGCTGTGTGAACATCGCAAGCGCAGGATGGTTTGACTCACAGGATGAAACTCCTGAAGAGAAAACTATAACAGTTAACATGACGGATGCTTCAATATATGCTGAAGAGACAATCCTTGAAGAGGCAGGAAACAGATTTGTAATAGATTCAAGCGGATCCATGGTTGCTGATTCAAATACCAAGGTGGATGTTGACATCATATATTACATTTCATGCGACATATCATCTCTGAGCGATGATGAGAAAAAATCATTGGATGATTTCAACGGAAGCATCAACATTATGGAAATCAGCTTTGAGGGAACAAATGGCACATTGGATGTATATGATGCTGAACTGACTATTGACGGAGACACATTAATCATTAACGGAACAGATACAAAAACAGATGTATTTTCAGGACAGTACAGATTTGATGGATCTACAATAACCGGATGTGAATGCAGCAAAGAAAATCTGAAACTTATCGTGGAGTGATTTGAATGAAAAGAAATATGATTTTCGTGATTTTTCTCACATTCATCATTTCAATCGGATGCGTATCTGCAAGTGATGATATCAACTCCACTGATTCATTTGCATCAGATTCAGCTGATGAAGTCATTGGATATGAATTGACAGGGGATTTCATAGAACTTCAAAATATCATTGACAGCGCAAAATCCGGAGACAACATTACCTTAACCAAAGATTATGTTGGAAGTGGGGAAATGGAAATCGACAAGGACATCACCATCAACGGTAATGGACATTATATTGACGCATCAGGCCTTTCCAGAATGTTTTGGGTACGTGCAGACAATGTAATATTTGTCAACACAATATTCAAAAACGGTAATGTGATTGATTTGGAGGATGACACCTACGGAGGATCAATATATGCCAGCGGTTCTGTTGGAATTATGAACTGCGAATTCCTAAATAACAAGGCAGAATTTGGTGGTGCAATATATTCATATAAGGAATTGGTCATATTGAACACGAAATTCACAAATAACCATGCAATATATGATGGAGGAGCAATATTTGCCGAGAAAAATACTACAACAATCTACAATTGTGAATTTACCGCTAATTCCGCCAATGCCGGTGGGGCGATAAATTCTATTTACGATTCTGTGCTTAATGTTGCAGATTCAAAATTCACAGACAATGAGGCAAACCTTTATGGTGCTGCAATATTTGCGGTAAATGACTTCAAATCCATAAATAACATTTATACCTCAAGCAATGCCACTATGGAATTTATAGATTACTATGATACGAACAGCGAAAACGATGGTACATTATACCTGAGAAACAATACTATGATATCATCACATCCGTGGAAAATATGGTTTGAAGGTGACATGCCGATTTCATCCCAGACAATTCTGTTATTTGCAAATGCGACTGTAGAAAATGATGAGGATTCCGTTATAATAGCTACTTTTACAGATGATTCTGGAAACACCATCATGGCAGATGACATAAAATATGAACTCTATGACGACGCAAACACTTTGGTTGAAAGAGGTGAGCTTTATTACAATTCCGGACAGTACGGATACGTATTCTATCTCTACATTGATGAAGGAACATATACCATCAGTGGAAGTCCTTCCAGTGAAGTTTCAACCAACTGCCTTGTGGTTCCTGGAAAACTGAATGTCAGAAAGACAAAAAGCGACCGCATAAACGCACCTGACCTGACCAAATACTATGGAAACTCACAGCCTCTTACAGTTACAATAACAGATGATAATGGAAAAGCCATTAGCGGTGCTGATGTTACAATCAACCTGAACGGCAAGCCATACCAAAGACAGACTGAAAGTGACGGAACTGCCAGAATGAACATCAATCTTGGCGTCGGAACATATGATGCAGTAATAGAATATGGCAGCGAAAGGTCTGTATGCAAAATCACCATATTGTCCACAATCAAGGGAAATGACCTGACCAAGATGTATAGGAATTCAACCCAGTACACTGTGGAATGCCACAATTCAAACGGCGAATTAATTAAAAATGCCAACATTGAATTCAACATCAACGGAGTGTTTTATGTAAGAACCACCAATGACAAGGGTATTGCACAGATGAATATCAATCTGAATCCTGGAGAATATATCATAACCGGCAAAAACACACTGACCAATGAAGTGAGCTCCAATCTAATTACAGTATTGCCTACAATTGTAGAAAATTATGACCTGACAAAATACTATAGAAATGCATCACAATACCGCGTAAAGCTTTTGGATGCTCAGGGTCATGCAGTTGGCGCTAATGAAAGCGTATCATTCAACATCAATGGTGTAATGTATGTAAGAACAACAGATGAATCAGGATATGCTCACTTAAACATCAATCTGCAGCCAGGCGATTACATCATCACTGCAATATATAACGGGTTCATGGCTTCAAACAACATTCATGTCCTCAACATTCTTTTTGCAGGAGATGTGAACATGGAATATAAGGACGGAACCCAATATGAAATAAAACTGCTTGACGGCAGAGGAAATTCTTACCCTAATCAGAATATTTCCTTAAACATCAATGGTGTTTTATATATAAGACAAACTGATTCTCAGGGAATTGCCAGATTAAACCTTAACTTGGCTCCTGGAAACTATATCATAACTGCAACTTTCAACGGACTGGCACATGCAAACCTAATAAACATTCAGGCTCCGATTAACACATACAATTGTGGAAATGGTCATAAATTGTCAATACGTGCAGATATTAGTGTTGAAGAAATGACTTCTGAAGAAGAAACCATTCACGGATTTTTAATACATTATCCGGATGGATTGGCTGAACTGGATGTTCAGTATGACTATTCTGACTATGATTCAAATGCTGTGGACGAAATCCTTGATTACTATATAAGCTATGGAGCAAGAAGCCAGGGATACTATCGCGGATGGGCTATCCTCAACATGGACCGCCTGACTTCCTACAATTACCCTCAATATATGATGTGGTATGGAAACGGATACCTTTACAGCATA
>JAFUBV010000373.1 GCA_017460025.1 Methanobrevibacter sp.
GTGAAAACAGTGTTAACGAGGAAAGTATCACAGATAATGACCAGTGAGGTAATTACCACCACTCCGGAAATAGATGTTGTATATGCATTTGAAAAACTGATGGAGTTCAAAATCAGTTCTCTTCCTGTTGTGGAAGATGACAAGTTGGTTGGCATAATCACTGCAACTGATGTTGGTCATAATTTGATATTGGATAAATATGAACTGGGAACAAAAGTCGAAGAAATCATGATTAAGGATGTTGTTACAATTTCTCCAGAAGATACGTTAGAAACAGCTATAAATGTCATGAAAGATGCAAATCCAGGTTCAGGTATTTTAAATCAGTTGCCTGTAATTGAAGATGGCAAGTTGGTTGGTATAATTTCTGATGGGGATATTATCCAAGAAATTTTCTAAACAGACATCTTTTAATTATTTTTTGTTAATTTTAATCTTTTTTATCAAGTTACTGGAATTTTATTTTTTTTCTAGTAATAATTTTTAACTATTTTTTTTAATATTTTTAATTTTTCATTTGGTCATACCCAATACTTTATTTGCACTGAATTATCCCATGAATTTCTGTTTCTTAATTTTTTCAGTAATTTTATATTTATTGCATTTTTTAGGAAAATTTTTAAAGTTACTAGAAATAGTATTTTTTCTAAAATTATTAACATTTATATAATATTAATGATATAAAATAATAGTGGCTAGACTGGAGGGTTAGGGGTCCTCTGTAAGCACACACCCCCTTTGGTGCAGTCGAAGTTCAGAAGGCGGCTTTTTAAGGGAATGTAAGCCTGGAATGACAACATAGAAACTTCGTCCTACAGGATTAATGGTGATGAGGTCTTTACTGGAGGGTAAAGAAGAATCATCTTCGATATGGGAACGTGTCAGGCCCGGAAGGGAGCAGCTCTACTATTAACAATTGATGCTTGTAGTATCCCGGGGTGGAGTTGGATTTTCAGATCACTTATATTTTTGAGATTAGTCCACTTCTGAACATGCCATTTATATAAAAATCAATAAGTTTAGAAACTACTTTTAACACATACTGTTATATCTTGTTTTGTTTATGTCGGGATGGCCCAGCCTGGTAAGGCGTCGGACTGCTAATCCGATGATCATATGATCACCCGGGTTCAAATCCCGGTCCCGGCGTTTTAATTATATTTTTTTATCTATTTCCTGCTCATGTTCGTATTCCAGCCCTAAAGGACATGCATGTACAGAAACAGATTTTACTGAAGGTATTTTTTTAACGATGTTTTCTTCTACAGCATGGACAATCTTATGGGCATCGTTAACGCTCAGGTTTCCATCCACTTTGACATGTAAATTAACAAGAACATAAGATCCGTAGTTATCTACTTTAATATTGTGTGCTTCATAGGCATTTGGTGTTTTATTGGCTATTCTTTCTATTTTTCTGATTAACTTATCATCAGGAACTTTCCCCATAATGTTATCAAGGTTTTCTTTACCTATGGTATATGCAGTTTTTAAAATTAAAATACCAATTATCAACCCTACAATCGGATCTAAAATAGGATATCCCATATTTGACACTACAATACCTACCAGAATAGCTACTGATGAATATATGTCTGTTCTTTGGTGCTGTCCGTCAGCTACAATTGCCGGACTGTTAATCTTTTTACCTATATTAATAATATAATTGCTGATTGCTAAATTGACGAATATTCCAAAAACAGCCATTAATGCGGCATAGATGGTAGGAACAGTAATTAAACTTGGATCAAGAAGTTTATCTTTAGCAGTATCTATGATTTCATATCCCACTACGGTTAAAAATAAAACTATTGCAAGTCCGCTTATGGCTTCTGCACGTCCGTGTCCACGTGGATGGTCATCGTCTGCGGGTCTTTGGCCTATCTTAAACCCGACATATGCAATTACGGATGTTGCAACATCGGATAATGTGTGAACTCCCTCTGCAACCAATGCATAACTTCCACACATCAATCCTACTGCAATATTAAAAACGGTTAAAAAGCAATTTGATGATATTGCTACTGCCGCTGCTTTTTTACCGCCTTTTTCTCTGGAATTATCCATTTGCTATTTTCTCCTCAAGTATATTCATTGCCTTTTCGATGTTTTCATAAGAGTTTGCATAAGACATTCTTACATGTCCTTCTCCGTTAGAACCGAATGCGGCACCAGGTACTGTTATAACGCCTGCCTGAGCTGCTTTTTGAACAAAATCCTTGTCTTCAATCTTTGGAAATACGTAAAATGCTCCTTCAGCATTCACTGTTTCATAACCCATTCCATTCAGTCTTTTAACAATCAAATCTCTTCTTCTTTTGAATTCACCAACCATTTTCACTATATCATCCTGTGGTCCTCTTAAAGCTTCCAATGCCCCTCTTTGTGATGTTGAATTGGCACATGCAATATTGTACTGGTGTATTTTGAGTAATTCTTCACATAAATCATCATTTGCTGTAAGATATCCTATTCTTAAGCCTGTCATTGCATATGTTTTTGAAAAACCGTTTAAAGTAACCACATTATCACTCCATTTTGCTGGAGAGTAATGTTTTTTGTCATAAATGATTTTTTCATAGATTTCATCTGAAATGATTAGGAAATCTTTATCCATTGATAAATCTGCAATAGCTTTTATATCTTCTTTTTCCATTACAGCTCCTGTCGGGTTGGATGGTGAATTTAAGATTATTGCTTTTGTGTTTTCATTTATTTTTTCTTCAACATCGCTTGCCTGTAGCTTGAATTCGTTTTCCATGCTGCATTCTACAGGAGTTATTTTTCCGTCAGCTAACTTTATGCAGGCTTCATATGATAAAAAACTTGGGTCGGGCAATAAAACTTCATCCCCTTTTTCAATAAATGCCTGAGCACACATAAAAAGTGCTTCGCTTGCTCCAACGGTCACAATGATGTTTTCCGGATTTGTTTTTATATCATTGTCATTTTTAAATTTTTTCACAATTTCTTCCCTTAATTCGATATAACCTTTGTTTGGTGAATAATGTGTGTCGTTTTCATTAATTGATTCTATCATTGCCTGTTTGATATTTTCAGGAACGTTAAAATCAGGTTCACCTATTCCCAAGTTAATGGCATCAGGATTTGTAACTTCAAACATTTTTCTTATTTGGGATAATTCAATTGTTTTTGTTCTGTTTGCAGGGTTAATCATAATAATTCCTCTTAATTAATATATTTATTAATTTTGTAATATTAATCTTCACATGCACCGCAGTTATAGCATGGGGATTCATCACACCATGGTGTTTGTTTTTTGGTGCTCAGTCTTTTGTATTCTATTTTCAGGAACTCTTTTTTCACTCCTGTGTCAATTTTGTCCCAGGGCAGCTCGTCATCAATATCATAATGGGGCAGATATTCCATCCATTCATGCATGTTGACATTTTTTGTCAGTGATTTTTCAATAATTGTAGAAACATCACTATTTCCACAAGAGAGTATATATTGGATGAGTGCTTTTTTAGGACTTTCGATCTTAATGTTATATTTGCGTAATTTCTTCTTAAGATATTTACTTTTTCTTTTAATATCTTTAAAATTATAGCCCATCCATTGTAAAGGAGTGTGGGGTTTTGGAACAACGGGATTTATACTGAATTTAATCTTATGTCTTGATGTATGCATGTTTGCAATTTTTTCAATATACTCGCATAGACTTTCTATATCATCCATTGTTTCGTATGGAAGTCCTATTAAAAAATATAATTTTATGTTGAAGTCAAGTTTCACTGCATCCTCAATGACTGAAAATATTTTTTCATCAGGAATATTTTTATTGATTCTTTGTCTAAGTTCATAAATGGATTCTGGTGCTAAGGTAATTGTTTTCAAACCGCTTTCCTTTAAAAGTTTAAGGCTCTCATATGTTATGGATTCTATCCTTAATGATGGTGTAGAAATCTGAAAGTTTCTCTCTTCGAGACTTTTTATCAATAATTCAATGTCTGAATAGTCACTGACCGCAGCACCGATTAACGTGATTTTATTTAATCCTGTGTTTTCACGGGTTTTTTCTGCAATTTCTATTAGCCTATCCATATTCGTTTCACGCATTGGTCTGTAAAGATAGCTGGACATACAGAATCTGCATCCTCTGCTGCATCCCCTTGAAACGTTAAGCAGGATTGAATCGCTGAAAACGGTTTTATATTCTTCATTATCTGTCCTGCTGATGACAGGTTTGGTGATGTGGTATGCATCATCCATATTATTTATAATGGTGATTTTAGCATTATTGTCAAATTCGGGAATATATGCACCTTCAAGGTCTAAAAAATTATTCAAATCCTTATTTTCAAGATATTTGTCAAGGAATTCATCCATTATCTCTTCGCCTTCCCCCACAATAAAGATGTCAATGTATTCGGACATCGGCATTGGATTTGCGCTTGCACAGGGACCGCCGGCAATTATTAACGGATCGTTTTCAGTTCTCTGCTCTCTTTTCAATGGAATTCCAGAATGCTTCAGCATTTCAACCACATTAAAATAATCCTCTTCAAACTGCAGAGTGAAACTGATGATGTCAAAGTTTTTAAGTGGCGTATTTGATTCAATGGAGTTTATATTCGGATATATTATTCTCTCACACCATGTATCATTCCTTTCATTGATGAAATTATACAGGATATTATATCCTAATGAGGACATTGCCGTTCTATAAATATTTGGATATGCCAAAGCTAAACGGATGTCCACTTTTTTATAATCCTTCTTGAAAATATTGTCTTCAAATATCATTTCTTATCTTTATTAAAAAATTAATTTTATATAAATATTATATGCCATCAAAAAATATACATTAATTGTTTTTATATTATATTATTTATTAAAATTTTCGTACTAAAATATTTTGAAGGTAACAATTTTACTGAGAGTTTGTCCAATAATTAAATTTTTTGATTGGATTTTTCATAAAAGATTAATGTCTTTGTATTAGTTTAGTGGGATTTTGTGAGTCGGTTTACACTTGAAATTCCAC
>JAFUBV010000374.1 GCA_017460025.1 Methanobrevibacter sp.
AACAATAACAGCAAAATCAAAGCTCTCAACTTTGTTTACAAATACTTCCTGAGTTGTATTTTCACTTACATCGTATTTGTCATCACCAAGATATTTAACAGTAACATCATAAGTATCATTAACTAAATCAAATACATAAACAGTAGCTTTAGAATCAACTAAACCAACAGTTTGAGTTTCACCATTAACAGTAACATTAACGCTACCAGTAGCACCTTCAGTCACATTAACCTTAATAACAGCAGTTTCACCAACAACAATAGTAACATCAGTTACATTAACCGCAGAAACAACCCTATAAACAGTGAACTGTTTTGAAGCAGAGGAATTAGCATTAAACTTATCATTGCCAATGAAAGTAGCAACAACAGTTAAAGTAGCATTATTAACCGGAGCATAAGTATAAGTAGCAACATCACTATTTGAAATACTTACAGTATAATTAATACCGTTAATATTGAAGACTACATCACCAGTGACAGACTCATTCAAGTTAGCAGTGAAAGTAACTGGACAATCAACATAGATTGTTCCGGAAATATCATCTACACTGATTGTAATATCGTTTTTGATAACTTCAAATGTGGTAGAGTTATGAGCAGCTTCATAATTGCCATCCTCATCCAATTCAACAACAACAGTGTAAGCACCATTAGCCAAACCATCAGGAATAGTAACCTGATTATTATCCACAGTGTAAGGTTTGCTATTGATTTTAACGGTAACAGCACCAGTTGAATTAATAGGAATCAGATTAACAATAATATCTTCACCAACTTTATAAATATCACCAATTTCAATATTAATGCTGGAATTTGCTTTTTTAACAATTAACTGTTCTTCAATTACTTGGGTCGTATAATTTTCATTGATATATGTTATGATTACATCATAAACGTTGGCAGGTAAAATATTAGTTCTTATTTCATCACCAACATTGGCAATATATGTATCTATACCAACAATTTCGATAGTTAAATTACCACCATTGCCTGTTACTTTTATTGAAGCATTATTACCGTAAACAATGTCTGGAATATCAACAGATAATATAGCTTGAGCAGGTTTTACAGTTACATTAATTGATTTAGTTACAGAATTGTAATTTCTATCATTTAATGATCTAGCAGAGACATTATGTTCACCTGCAGATAATATTTCATCATTATATTCCGCACCGTCAACAGTGTAGATTACATTATCAATTGGAGTTAATTCTAATATATCTCCATAAGTTATGTTATCCACATGCAGAATGAAATCCCTATAAACTTTATTGACAGTTACGGTAGTTTCAATAATTGTTACGGAATCATAATATATGTCGCTGTAAGTTGCAGTTATTGTATATGTTCCTGCTTGCAAGTCACTTAACATCAAATCCTGAGAAATGGAAACAGTTTTTGTTGTAACTGATTGATCAAATTCATCTTTAATAGAATATGTTATATCACCCATACATTCATCAGGCGCATTATTTTTAATTGTAGCATTTTCTAAATAGTTAATTTCATCACCAGTCAAAGTAATAACCAATGAAGTTTTATTTCCAACAAAATAATAACCTGTTGCTTCATTTTCAGTAAAGTTCTCATTACCTTTAAAAGATACTTTTACACTATAATTGCCCGGATTAAGTTTTCCAACATCATAATTGTAATTAGTTCCAGCGATATATACAATACTTGAATTTGAACCAACACTAACATTGTAATAACCGGTAGTGTTAACTGTAATACTAATTGATTTACTCTCTGGGTAATTGACACTTTCATTAGACACAATTATCATGGATTTTGATTTTAAAACATTCACATAAGCGATTGCAGTAACACTTGTGTAATTTGAATTACCTAAATATTTAGCAACAATTGTATGTTTACCTGCTTTTAAATTACTTAAAGTTAAAGCATCACCAACATTTTTAGTATCCAGCAATATGCCATTTTCCCAAAATTCAACTTTACCCTCTTCACCGGAAGTGATGAGATCAACTGAAGTGTTATAATCAATTGAAGTATCATTCGGAGTTATAGTAAAACCACTATCAGATGAGGAAATTACTTTAAATTCATCTGAAACTTCATTAAATGTATAGTTTGAATTATTTAATGATAAAACAGTGACTTTATAATTATTTGCAGCTAACTTAAGACTAATATTTCCCACACCATCTTTAACAATTATTGAATATGGACTATCATTAACTTTAATGGAATACTCTCCATCAACCGGAGAGTAAATAAATATACTGCTGTTTGAACCGTAAATAGCATCTTTTGCATTAACAATTACATTAATTTCTTTTGGAGCAATATCAATCACTATTGTTCTAGTTTCAGAACTGTATCTATTATCACCTGAATAAGTACCTTGAATATGATGCTCCCCAACACCTAATGCGATAGAAGTTATATTTTCACGAACATTGGCAATACCAATCGTTTTTCCAGACTCAACATCAACAAATGTTACAATACCTTCAGCTTCATCAATAATTGTATGATTAAGAATAATTAAATCACCGAAGACAATATTTGTTCTTGGAGTTGTATTTATTCTGAAGTTAATCTCAGAGGAATGATCAACAACAAATGTTGTATTGTTGAAAGCAGGATTATAATTTACATTACCTCCAAATGTGACATTTATCTGATAAATACCTGCAACAAATGACTCTGTTGTTAATACTAAAATACCATTATTAACTGAACCAGGATATTCGGTTGTAGATGTATTAGTTTTGATAATCACATCTATA
>JAFUBV010000375.1 GCA_017460025.1 Methanobrevibacter sp.
CTTTCTTTTTAAAATCTGAAAATGCCCTTGATACACCACTACGGTTCATGAAACATGCTTTTGCAATGTCTGATTGATTAACATTTGGTCTGTGATAAAGCAACATGAACATAAAATACTGAGAATAAGAGATTTCAGTCTCATTTTTAAGAAACTGATTTAAATAATAATCATGAGTTTCCTTAAGTGAAATCAAATGGTTTAAAATAAATGGTGAACTAATAATAATATCTTCATAATCCATCACAATAATCACCTGTAAAAATAATTATTGTAATTCATCATATATAAATGTTGCTTAGCGCAACAATTAATTGCTAAAATAAAAAAAGAAAAAAGATTTGAAAGATTTACATTAATCTTCCTACACCAGTAATCTCAATACTAGCAACACCTTCAATAGCTGAAACCATTTCTTCAACAGGTTCAGATCCACCTTCACCATCTTCGGTGATGAAGTTTAAGATAATAGCTACTAAACCAAATGCAATTGGTTCTTCAGCAATTTCGTGGATTTTTGCACCTTCAGGCATTGAACTTTCAATAGTAGCTTTAATGGCATCTAAATCTACTTCTGGACTGTCTGGCATAATTTTCATAGTTGTTAAAACTTCACCCATCTTAATTCCTCCATTAATCTAAGGACCTTCAAATCCACATTCACATTTGTAAGCGTGACCAAAGGTACGGCATTTTTCACATCTTGCAATTTTTGCTCCACATTCAGGACATTCGAATTCAACGAATGGACCAGTTAATGGAATTTCTTGTTTACATGAAATACATTCTACTTCTTTCATCTAATCACCTATTATTAGTGTGTAATCGAAATTGTAATCATTTATATTATCATCAATTAGAGATAAAACCCTTTCAGGATACATTCCATTTACAACATAACAATTAGTCCCGAACTCAATTAAAAGAGAAGGCAACATTACATCAATTGATGACTCTTCAAAAGTTAGCAGTTTTTTCGCATCAATTTTACTAATGAATTTGGAACCTTCTTCACTAGGTTCTCGGGTATATATACCATTTACATTTGTTACTATTAAAAGGTTTGCATTTAAACAGTGAGAAACATAAGCTGCAATCGAATCGGATGTGACATCCCATGAGCATTCAAAAGGATCTTCTTTCCTTAAAAAATCAGACACGATAAAAATTGGAGTAAAACCTTCATCAGAAATCTTTAATGCATCATCAATAGAATATACTAATTTTGCTGATGAAACTTTATCATTAACAAGTTTTGCAATGATATCCATACAATCAATAGCAGTATAATGGGTCACTTCTTCAGAAAAGTTTTGATGAGAGTCATATTTACGAATAAGATTTGCAAACTCACCCCCACCCAAAATAATAAGTGAATCAGTATTTTCTAATTTTTTTGCCAAATTTATTGCATAATCTGGAAATAAACTTCCCCCAATTTTTACAACCTGTTTTATGATAATAATCACACCCACATTTAATTAAAAATAGCCATCACTAAATTGACAGTTATGCTATAAAAGTTTCAAATCCCCAGTCACTTCATCAATAATTTCATCTTCATCAGGCCCAATACCCAAAACTGTAACGGATGATGTAGGTATCTGTGTCCTTCCAGCATCAACTACAAGATAATGTGAAATATTTCTCTGAGCGATTTGTTTTTTAATTTCCAATAGTTCTTCCAAAGAGCCTACTTTACAAACCACTTTAGCATAAGCCTCATTTTCCCACTTTTTAATTTTTTCGGGAGAGGTTCTTTTATAAGCTCCAATAGAACCGTGACAACATTGGGCAGCAATCTTACCCTTACCCATTTTTAAATCTGTCCTTACGACCATAACCTGTTTCATAAAATCACTTTACTCGGATGATTAATTTAGTACTTTACCAAATTATTGTTGGATTTGGTAAAAATTCTTGGGCTGTTACACTTTTAATAGTATAAGGATTACCAAGCTATCCTCGGATTACATTCAGGTTTGTTAATTTTATTAACAATTATATTTAGGTCATATATTATATAAGTAATTTTATGATTGATACAATTATATTGCTTCAATATCGTTTTTTTTTCCAGACCAACTTTTCAAAGTGAAATTAATTTCAACAAAAATCATTTATCAAAAAAATAAGTAAATAACTAAATAAATTTTAGAAATGAAATTATTTGATGTTTTTGAAAAATTAAAAAAAAGATAATGTTAGAAACAGAAGTTCTAACATGATAAATTATAATTTACTTGTAACCAAAAGCAATTTTTTTATAGTCATTCTATTCAATTTACCCCCGTTTTTAACATCATGAGCAATTTGCTTTAACAAATTTTCAGCATTTTCAGCACGATTAGTAACATCCACTACCTTCTCCTCAGCAGCCACCGCACGATTAGTAACATCCACTACCTTCTCCTCAGCAACTTGAATTCTCTGTTTTAATAGATTTTCACGTTTTTCAATATATGTTGTTGTCATTGAAATCACATCATACAATTCTTCTTTCAAAAATTCATCATGAACACATAATTCGACAAGAATCATGTGACACAAACTTATATATTCTCTGTTTTTCTCAGAAATATTTAATTTTGGAGTAATGGCGCATAGGTCTTTCATTAATTGCTCTTCATCAACATATTGGTGATTAGTTAACGGGAGTATTGAAAAAACATATTGCTCATACTCACTAGGTGTTTCGTTAGTCTCTAATTTATTTTTCATATTACTTAAAACTTCACCCCCATCAATGTCAGGAACATAATAATAGTTCCCACAATATGAAAGTTGTGGAGTTACCTGTATTCTATCGATTGATTTGCGGTTTTTATCCACAACCACAATCTTTTGATCGATTGTTTGGCCGTAAAACATATAACATTCCACAACATATTCAAAATCCCGATCCAAATCTGACTTAGCCAAAGGCTGTTTGTGAAACTCGATGTTGACATATCCATACTCTCCTTTCAACAGAATATCCATAGATTTCACATCCTTACCTGGTGAAAAGATTTCACTAGACATCACAATATAATCATCTTCAGGCAAGTCAATTAACGGAATTAATGCATTTGTAAAAGCATGTGTAGCTATTTTAAAAATTGAATCATAACTATTCTTTATTTCATTGTTTAATGGCCTTATTCTAATTTTTACCACCACCATAAAAATTATCAATAAGTAAATGTCGACAAATTCAAATTAATAACTAATAATTAGTTTAATCTAATATATAAATGCAATAGAATGAGTAAAGACAAAATTACGGACTAATAACAATTTTTTAATCAAAATAGAATTTTTGAATGAGTTAAAAAAATTGTAATGATTGAAAAGTTTTGACCTCTCACAAATCATATTTTGTTAACATTTAAAAACAATTAAATACATAATTTAAATATTAAAGATTATTTTTTTAATTTAAGGAGATTATTAATGACTCGTATTTCTATACTTGACAAGGACAGATGTCAACCGAAAAAATGTGATTATCTTTGTATCAGTTACTGTCCTGGTGTTAGAATGGATGAAGACACCATCGTTGTAGACGAAGATACAAAAAAACCTTTAATATCAGAACAGCTATGTGAAGGTTGTGGTATTTGTACAAACAGATGCCCATTTGACGCAATAAGCATTATTAACTTACCTGAAGCAGTTGGTGAACCAATTCATAGATTTGGTCAAAATCAATTCGAATTGTTTGGACTTCCAAGCCTAGAGGAAGGAACCGTTCTTGGACTTTTAGGACCAAATGGTATTGGAAAATCCACAATCATGAATATATTATCTGGAAACTTAATTCCAAACTTTGGAGACTTTGAAAATCCACAGGAAAATTGGGATAAAGTAATTGAATTCTATAAAGGTTCAGCACTTCAAAGTTACTTCTCAAAATTAGCTAATGGTGAAATTAAAGCTATTCTAAAACCTCAAATGGTTGATCAATTGCCAAAAGTTGTGAAAGGCAAAGTTCGTGACTTACTTGAAAACGTTAATGAGCGAGATAAACTGGATTATGTATGTGAGGAATTGCAGCTTGAAAATGTACTGGACAGGAAAATGGAAAACCTAAGTGGTGGGGAACTTCAAAGAGTTGCAATAGCAGCTACCGTTTTAAGAGAAGGCGACTTCTATTACTTTGATGAACCTACATCCTGGTTAGATGTATCCCAAAGATTAAATGCTGTGAAAGTAATCAGATCACTTGCAGAAGAAGGAAAAAGCGTTCTTGTAATTGAACACGACCTTGCTACACTCGATGCATTATCTGACAATGTGCACATATTATATGGTACTCCTGGAGGATATGGGGTTGTATCCGGAAGAAAAGGAGTGAGAATAGGTATTAATGCTTACATCAATGGATTTTTAACTGAAGAAAATGTAAGAATCCGTAGAAATCCTATTGAATTTACAATCAGACCACCAACACCGGAAGATGAAGGGGATGCACTTGCAAGTTATTCCGATATTTCAAAAGATTATGACGGATTCAAATTAAGTGCAGATGCAGGAGATATTTTCTATGATGAAATAGTTACTGCATTCGGTTCAAATGGTATTGGTAAAACAACATTTGCTAAAATGTTGGCCGGTGTTGAAAAACCAACCAGCGGCGAAGTGGATGAAGAAGTCACAATAGCTTACAAACCACAATACCTAGTAAGCGACTTTGAAGGAAGTGTAAGTGACTTTTTATACATGAATGCACCAAGTTACGGCAGTAAAATCTTTGAAAGCGAAATCATGATTCCATTCGCACTTGAAGATATGCTGGAAAAACAAGTCTCCAAATTAAGTGGAGGAGAACTTCAAAGATTAGCAATAGCTGCAACATTATCAAAAGATGCCGAAATCTATTTATTCGACGAACCAACAGCATTTTTAGATGTTGAACAAAGATTAATTGCTGCAAAAGTTATTCGTAAAATGGTTGAAAGCAGAAATGCAGCATCACTTATTGTAGATCACGATATCGTATTCATTGATTACATTTCAGACAGAGCGATGGTATTTAACGGTACTCCAGGTCTTGAAGGTCATGCTTCAAAACCAACTGATTTAAGGACATCAATGAACGAATTTTTAGGTAATCTCAACATTACTTTCAGACGGGACAAAGAAACAAAACGTCCAAGAGTTAATAAGCTAGACAGTTACCTTGATCGTGAACAAAAAGAAAAAGGAGAATACTATTACTTATCAGATTAGCATTTTTCCCAAATTATTTTTTTTACCAACCATCATCCGTTTTAATTTATATTTATAAAAGAATTCAAATTTTAAAAAATACAAAATAATAAAATATAAAAAATATATGTTTATAAGAATATTAGGATACTGGAGATTTTTCATACAAAGGGCAACCCTGTTAAGTTAAGAAATTTTTGAGATAATAGTTAAGAAATTTTTGAGATAATATTTTTTATTCACCTCTTTTTTGAGATGGTGGGAATTTGTTTGATGGATCTTTGACTGTTCTGTCAGGATTCCTGTTATTTTCTCTATTTTTTTCTACTAAATTCGATTGTGCAGTATTTAATATACGTTTTATAGCGTCTTTTCTTTCTTTAGGGTCGTCGGATAGTAAGTCAGGCATGTCTAATTTGATTAGTCCAAATAAAACATTGAGGTTAACTTTGTATTCGTGTTTTAGATTTTTATTTTCGTGTTTTTCTTGAATTTTTTGGTCTGCGTCGAGTTTCATCGCCATTAGGTAATTAAACATGAATATATTGGCATAAAAATCTTGTTTTATGATTTCTTCGTTGTATCCGCTGAAGTTTTCTATGTGGATTATGTTTTTTAATCTATCAAAATTGGTTTCTATTTTCCATCTTTTATTATATAATTCTTTTAAATCGAGTGTAGTGAATTCATTGAATGGTAAATTGCTTGCTAGTATTTCTGTGTATTTTTTTCCTGTTTTTGTTGTTAGTTCTATTTCTGTTATTCTTATTTCAGTATTTCTTTTTTCTAGTGCTTGTTTCTTTAATTCTTCATCATGGAAGTTTTGTGTTCGTATTCTGTTTATGGTGAGGTTTATAGTTTCATCATTTGTTTTCATATGTTTTCGTTCATTTATGAAGTCATCTACTTTTAATCGTATTAGAAAATATGAATTTATGCTTTTATGTTTGAGCATTAGTTCAAGGGAGTCGTATCCTCTGTCGTAGGTTGTTATGGTATTGCTCATGTTGATTCTTTGGTTTAAATTGTCTAAATGCTGCATTGCAAGTTCTACTTCTCCTATTTTTTTGCTGTTTGATATTGTGGCTGTTAATATGAAATCTGTTTGTGTATCTGCAATGCAAGATGCTCTAAATCTTATTAATTCCTTTTTTAATCTATTGAAATGTGGATTATTTAATTCTTTTAGTTGTTTTTCTGTATATCCAATATTTGGTGCATCACAGATACTAGTATCGCCTGCCAGTATTGAATATCCTCTATAAACACCAGGTCGTTCTGGATCGTTGTAAATTCCATCAATAAAGTCTTCATTCATATCCACATAACAAACATGGTCAAGTAATTTTCTTCTTTGAGAAATATTGGATTTAGTTAGAGTCATGTTTTTATCCTTTTTTTCTTTTCTAATAAAATGTATAGCCTCTACAGCTGTTGTTCGACCACAATCATAGAAAGGATACTTAATAATACTTTCCAGATTAGTTTTTCGATTTCGAACAAAATGATTTTTTCCATCATCAATTATATATTTTCGATCAACATATTTATCTAAGTTTGCCCAAGTTTCATCACAATATTCCAAGAAATTAATCATCAAAAACAACCCCTAAATCCAAAAATTCACTATAAAAAATTCTGAATAATTCTATATAAAAATATGATTTAATAATATTTAAAATTAACTATTAAAAATACTTTAAATTAGATATAAAATACTTAAAATAATTATTAAAAGTATTGAAATAATTATAGTTACTTTTAAGTAAATTAAAAGAATTTAATTCCAAAAACTAAGCAAAACTTGAAAAATAAGAAAAAATAAATAATATCTGAGAGAACTCAAATATAAAAAATAGATGATTTAAAATGATTCAATACCAAATAAAAGAATATAAATATAAAAATAAAGATGAAA
>JAFUBV010000031.1 GCA_017460025.1 Methanobrevibacter sp.
CACTGACGTTGGATATGAATTAGGTTCTAAAATCGCTCAAAATAATCATTCACTGGTTTTCGGTGGTGGAAACGATGGAATGATGGGTGCAGTTGCAAAAGGTGTTTTTGAAAATGGCGGAAATATCACAGGAATCGCCCCAGAGTGGATTGATGAGTTTGACGATGACTTTAAAAGCTGCGATGAGTATATCAAAACGGATTCAATGGATGAGAGAAAAAAGCTATTTTTGGAAAAGTCAGATGTCTTTATAATTGTTCCCGGCGGAATCGGAACTCTTGATGAATTTTTTGAAGTCTTAACTTTAAAATATCTTCACAGACACTCTAAAAAGATTATTCTTTTTAATATCAATCATTTCTATGATAAAATGATTGACATGCTTGAAGAGATGCACAGCAGGGGATTGATAAGACCTGGTGCGCTTGATATCTTTGAGGTGGCCAACACATTAGATGAGGTCATGATGAAACTTTATTAATGGCTTTTCATATAATATTAAATATGGGTTTAGGTTCATTTTTCAAAAGAAACAAAGATAAGCAGGAAAAGGAAATCGCATCACATATTGACATTGACAATGATAGCTGTAAAGGTGCAGATTGTGAGAAATGCGTAATTGCATGTCCGAATAAAGTTCTTGTTAAGGATGGAGATTTGACGGTTGTAAGAAATCCGATTACATGCAAATACTGCAGGGTATGCGAAGCAATATGTCCTAACGACTGCATCAAGGTCAACTGATGTTTTCACGTATTGTGTCGATGAAGCTCTGATTGTTGAGCTTTATTATTTTTGTAATATTTTTTGACTTTCTGATTTCAACGATATCGCCTGTTGCAATTTCAATTGGATTGCCGTCATACAATACGTATGACTTTGTGTCTCCTCTAAGTTCTGTGATTTTAATTTTAACAACGGATTCATCAGATAAGACTATACTTCTGTTTAGTATAGTGTGAGGTGCAATCGGAGTTAATGTTATGATTTCTGCTGTAGGTTCAACAATAGGCCCCCCGCATGATAGGTTATATGCGGTTGATCCGGTAGGTGTGCTTACAATTATTCCGTCTGCGGTATATGAATTGATAAGCTTATCGTTGATTATTGCATCAAACCTTACAACTCCAAAGGTGTTTTTTGAAATGGATATTTCATTGAGTGCCTGAGGTATTTTAATCTTTTCACCATTACTTTTGATGATTTCACCTTCAAGCATCATTCTTTTTTCTATATGATAATTTTCAACTAAGATCTCTTTTATCGTGTTTTCAATGTCTTTGGGGTGGATTTCGGTTAAAAAACCTACTGTTCCGCAGTTGATTCCAAGAATTTCTTTTGACTCAGCAACTCTTGCACTTTCAAGAAATGTTCCATCTCCGCCGATTGAAAAAATTATATCTGCATTTTTGATATCATCGGTTATTTTGATGCCATATTCTCTGCAAATGTCGGTCAGTTCTTCCTGTGTTTTTAATGCAATCTCTTTGTAGGTGTCTGTGTTGATATAGCATTTCATATCTATCTGTTTGTTTTCTAAGTTTATATAATTTGAAATTTAGTCATACCTAAATATTTATATTATAAAACATAAACTATTATTAAAGTTACATGGGAGATGACTTGATTTTGAAAGCTAGATATAGGGGAGGCCATGGTGGTGGACTTCCTTTGGATTTGATTGGGCATTTCATTGCCCCGTACCTGATAAGGCCGAAAGGTGAAATATCAATGGATAGTCACAGATGCAATCTGTGCGGAAAATGCCAAATGCTGTGCAGAAGGCATGCAATTTATATAAATCGTAAAAGAAGGATTTGGACAATATATCCCAATAGATGTGATTTATGTTTGAATTGTGTCAGTCACTGTCCTAAAAAAGCATTAGATGTTTCCAAATAATCTTTTTTTCATTTTTTGCAACTAATTTTAATTGAATTTGTGAGTTTAATATTTCTGTCTATAAGATGTGGTTAACTTATTTTTAAATTGTATTTTGAAAGCTGTTTTTATATGAATTCGTTTATATTATTAAAGTGAAATAAAATGAATACGAAAAGAAATTTAAGAAAAAGACCAAAAAAAGTTTCAAGCATAGAAAATAATGAAAAAATTTGCCCAGATTGTAAATCAACTGAGTTTAATTACGACCCATCAAAACAGGAATTGACCTGTAAAAATTGCGGTACCGTAGTGGAGGAAAATTATATTGCTCAAGGTTCCGGTCTTGCTGTATATGGTCCGGAAGATGTAGGTAAAATACAGCATGGAGCGCCATCAACACCTACCATTCATGATGGAGGTATTACCACCGAAATTGACGATAGCAATTTTAAAATTTCCCAAAAGGATTTGGCCAAATGGTACAGATTAAGGAAATGGAACAGAAAACTCAGAATTTCTGGATCAAGACAACGCAGTTTAGCTTTTGCACTGACTGAAATTGACAGGAAATCATCAATCTTGTCCTTGCCAAGATCTGTTCGTGAAAGGGCTTCCTTAATTTATAGAAAAGCTCTGGATGAAAAGCTGATACGTGGAAGAACAATAGATGGGGTAGTTTCAGCATCAATCTACATTGCATGCCGTGAACATAACATACCAAGGACATTGGATGAGATAGCTGAGGTATCCTCCTCAACAAGAACGGATATTGGAAGAGTCGAAAGATTCATAGTACGTTCACTGAAAATTAAGCTGGTTCCTACATCTCCAAATGACTATATTCCAAGATTTGCCAGTGAACTTGAAATGACAAATGAATTTGAATCAAAAGCTATTCAAATCATTAATGAGTCAAAAAAGGAAGGTTTGACTGTTGGAAAAGGGCCAAGTGGTCTTGCTGCAGCTGCATTATATATCGCATCACTGCTTTTGGGTGACAGGAAAAGCCAAAAAAGAATTGCTGAAGTTGCAGGAGTAACTGAAGTAACTGTCAGAAACAGATACAAAGAAATTTCAGAAGGATTGGATTTAGGTGTTGCCGTTTAGCGGCACTCTTAAATCACTTTAGAAAATAATTTGAATCACTTCGAACATATTTTTTAACAGGTGAAAAAATGAGTGACATGTGGGGATTAACAGCAAGAGGAATATGTGAATTTGAAGGTAAGATTCTGCTTTTAAAGGTAAGATCAAAATCAAGCCATGATGCAGGCAAATGGGAAATTCCTGGTGGAAAAGTCAAAAGAAATGAGTTTTTTGATGAAGCCCTTAAAAGGGAATTTCTTGAAGAAACAGGCCTTGAAATAAACATAGACTCCCTTTACAACGTAATTCAAAATGACTATACTGCATGCAAAAGCAATGAGAAGGTCAAGTCAATCCAGCTGATTATGAAAGTATCTTCAACAACAGATGAAGTTAAAATAAGCGAAGAGCATGATGAATATTGCTGGTTTAGCAAAGAAGAGGTAAAAAATTTGCTTGAAGACGGCTTGCTTTCACGTGCCGCAGCAAACTCCTTTAAGGCAGATGAACTATAAATTTCGTTGAGTGTATGTTCTTCGGCTTTTAATGTAAAATGAGTCTTTTTTGGTTTTTCAATCAAAAAAGAGGATAATTTTTTCACTATTTTTTTTACAAGTTGAGATAATTTTAATCAAGATTATGGTATAATTATCATGATTCATTTTTTCATCTTCTGTGGGTGTGAATTTTGATTACATGATTGAATATAATTTTTCCTGTATTATATCAGTTTTATTGTTAAATGGGCATATTTTCCCTTCTGAAATGGATTA
>JAFUBV010000376.1 GCA_017460025.1 Methanobrevibacter sp.
ATCATTAAATTTTCCTCCATATATTTATCATGTATAATCATTATAAATTACAAAATATATAAATCTTATGTTATTATTTAATTTTACAATATTTTTGTTTAAATTTTTATTATTCATGCCCCTATCTGATTTAAAATTTATAATATCTATTTTTTAGCAAAATTAACAGATTATAAATGGATTTGGGATTGATTGAAGTGTTTAATATTAGTTTACTTTTTCAAAGATTTAATATAATATAACTTTAATAATATAATTTTGAGGAGTTATTATGAAAGTTTTAATTATCACTGGGGATTTGGCTTATCCATTAATTAAGAGTGTCGTTGAAGATTCATCAGAAGATGTTATTGTTCATATTGCTGATACTCAAGTTGCTGCATTTTTAACTCCTAGAATGATTATTAATGAAGTAAAAACTTATTTTGCAGATCAGATGGATGATATTGATTTGATTTTAGTTCCCGGTTTAATTAAGAAAGGCACCAAAGAAATTACAAAGGAACTTGGAATTCCAACTTTCAAAGGTTCCACTGATGGTGCTGATTTGGCTATGGTTTTAAACCTGCTGGAAAATATTCAGCTATCGGAAGATAAGCCTGCAGACAAATTAATTGAAGAAGAAAAAAGAAAAGAAGCTTTCAAAATAATTGAAGACTTTGAAAATGACAAGGAAAATATAGAAAGGCTTCTTCAAAAACCTAATAATATCAGGATTGGAAATCTTCCAGTTGGTGAAGATTTTCCTATGAGAGTTTTAGCGGAAATAGCTAATGCGCCATTTTTATCAAAAGAGGCATTAATTAACAAATGCCAATATTTTGTCGATTGTGGTGCTGACATGATTGATATAGGTATGGCTGCAGGAGAGGATTTTTCAGATAAGGTTCCAGAATTAATCGAAACATTAAGGCCGATAGTTGGTGACAGGCCATTAAGCATTGATACATTAAACACCAATGAAATTAAGGTTGCTGCAGAACATGGCATTGATTTTGTCCTAAGTCTCGATTTGGGTAACCAGTCTAAAGTTGCACCTTTATTGAAGGAAAAAGGAATTCCTGCAGTTTTGCTTCCAACTAATTTCAGTGAAGGAATTTCTCCTAAAACTCCTGAAGAACGTGTTGAAGCAATGCATCAATTAATTAAGGATACTGATGGATTAAAATATGTTGCAGATTTGATTTTGGATCCTGTTAACAGTGCAAGTATTGTCGAGTCAATCATAGCATGCAGAGATTTCCATCAAGTAAACAAGGCACCGATGTTTTTTGGTGTTGGTAATGTAACGGAATTAATGGATGCCGATTCAGGAGGAGTCAATGTGCTTCTTGCGGGAATTGGAATGGAACTTGGTGTTAGTATATTATTCACTCCCGAAGAAAGTGGAAAAACCAGGGGAAGCGTTTATGAACTTTCAACAGCTTCAAAAATGATGTTTCTCGCAACGCATAGAAAATCAATTCCTAAGGATTTGGGAATTAATATGGTTGCATTTAAAGATAAGCACAAAAGGAATGATATAATAGAAAATGAATTGGATGGAATCCCTCAGGCTAAGCTTTCAAAACCATTGAAATTCATACGTGACAAGGCAGGCAGTTTCAGAATAAATGTTGATTATGGAACTACTGTCAGTGAAAGCAGAATTATCGCAACTCATTTTAAGAAAAATAAGGCTGATTTGGTCATTGTAGGAAAAACTGCTAAAGAAATTTATGAAGAAATAATAAAAAAAGAATTGGTCACCCGTATGGAGCATGCTGCATATCTGGGTAGTGAACTACAAAAAGCAGAAATTGCAATGATTACGGGTAAAGAATATGTTCAGGATTTTGAATTATTCAAAAATCCCGACCAATTTAAAAATTAATTTGTCTATTCTGGATCAACAATATCAAAGTCTGTAGATGGTGTTGAAGGACTACTTGATGAACTTCCACCACCGGAAGAGCTTCCACCACCAGAGGAACTTCCACCACTATATGAGCTTCCACCAGAACTTCTAGAACTTGAAGAAGAACTAGAACTTGATGAGGAGCTTGAACTTGATGAACTTTGGGAACTTGATGATGAACTTGATGATGAGCTAGAACTAGTACTGTTTGAATCTCCAGTAAATATTGAAAGTAAATCTGTACTATTGTCATCTGAGGTGTCATTTACGTCAGTAATATTGTTTGTTGTAACATCAGTACTGCTTGTATAGACAAATGCACCCATTGTTAATATAATTATTACAATGATGACTGCTAAAATAACTATATTATCAAATTTCATATTTACCCTCCGACTATATATTAGTAATATTTTTTATTCATTTTTATATATAACCTTTTCTTTAACTTATTTTATTTAATATCAATTAAGTTTTCTTTAATCAAAGATAAACTTTAAATTTTATTATTAATAATA
>JAFUBV010000032.1 GCA_017460025.1 Methanobrevibacter sp.
ATTCATATGTTTCAGATGATCAAAAATTATAACATGAAAACATATTCCAAATAATAATATACCAAATAATATTATATAAAATTAACTAAAAAAAAAGACAACAACATAAAAATAGAGCGTCTAATTAGTTTATAGGCAAAAAAAACCTATAAACTATCACATAATTAGACTAAATTTAGTTTATTTCATATGTTTCAGAGGATCAAAAATTAGAACATGAAAACATATTCTAATACATAATATATAATAATAAATTATATAAAATTTTCTAAATTTGGTAAAGGGAAGAATTACGCAAAACTTCCGGATGTGATCCCTTGAAAAAACACGAACCTTTACCCAGTTCAACAGCATACTGCTACCATATCAGCTAACACAAAGCCATGTAAAGGCTTATGACTGCCAATATGACAGAGACAATATTGATAGCTATTGCCAAAGCACTAGCCATACTTTTCCTCCATAAAAATAAACTAAAATTTAAAAACATGTTTCATTACCTAACAAAATCATGCTAAGTTTTAATTCATCTATTACAAGAAACAATTATTAACTCATATTATAAAAATTTGATAGAAATTAATCCGGTAATACTGTATGAGGAGGTTATATTGTCTGAACTTGGAAAAAAAGAGAAAAAATAGTTATAACTAATACAAATCAATAGAATTATCTGTCCCTTAGAGTGCGCTCAAGTATATATTCGGCTCTTGCCTTGAGATTATCATATAGTCTTATCTGATTTTTAAGCTCCTCCAAGGCTTCCATCTGACCGTTGTCAAGTCTTTTTTCAATGTCTAAAAGCTTGGACCATTCGTCGCCTGACGGCAGCTGCAGGGTGTCTCTGGCATTGTTGAAGTCAACATCAAATGAGTTCTTGTTGATTGTGATGTGTATGGTCACTTCATTATCCAGATCATAGTATTTGCGCGGTCTTCCCCTTAATATTTTCTTATATGAAGAGTTAAGTATACCCACATCCTCCATCGCCCTCAAGTGTGCGATGATTGCCTTCTGGCCGACGTTGAGCTCATTGGATATTTCGCTGACGAACATCGGTTCCTGCCTTAGGAGATCTATTATGTCTCTTCTCGTTTTACAGCCCATGACATCCAGGATGTCTTCCTTGTCTATTTCACCAATGTTACTTCCATAGTTTCCGGTAATTTTAATGCTGTCTGATGATGAATTACCTTTATTATGGAATTTGGTATTTTTTTTAATCTCATTTGTATCAGTCATGTTTATAGATTATATCTTAAACCATATTTAAAGTATTGTATTTTTATTACAAAATGTAAGAAAATAACCGAAACATTTATATAACTTTTTGTTACTATAATAAAGTAAGAGAAATGTAACTTTTTGTTACTTTAATATTTGGTGTGAAAACTCGGAGTAATAACTCTTGAAAGATGAACCATTTTCCTATATGTCCATAAATTCCTTAAAGCCAAATATTTGAAGTGCAAAAACAGTTATTCTCTGCTGAGGGTTATTACAAAGAGTTTTTCAAAAACAGAAGGGTGAGTGAATGGCAAAGAAAAAAGAAAAAGAAGAAACTAAAAAAACAGAAGATCTTCAGGAGCAATACGATAAACTGCTTGAGGAGTTAGCTTCAAAAGATGAGGAAATATCTTCACTCAAAGAAGATCTCGAAAAGCAGGAAGGCGAAACTCAGGAATATGTCTCACTGTCCCAAAGACTTCAGGCAGATTTTGAAAATTTCAAAAAGATTACAGACAAAAGAAATGCTGAAATCATTAAGTTTGCCAATGAAGACGTTATCAAAGAATTCCTAGACTGTTATGAAGACCTCGAAAGATCCCTTACAATCGAAAACGACAAGGATTTCAGAGAAGGTGTGGAATTAATATATAACAAGTTTTCAGATGTCCTGGCTAAGGAAGGCGTTGAAGAAATTCCCGCAAAAGGAGAAAAGTTCGACCTGAACAAGCATGAGGCACTTATGGTTCAGGAAAGCGAAGATGTTGAAAACGGATATGTTATAGAAGAACTTATGAAAGGATACACATATAAAGACAAAGTCCTTAAATACTCAAAAGTAATCGTTTGTAAAAAATAATCATGTTTATATATAATTATTTAATTAAAGAAATTGGTGATATTTATGTCAGATAATAAAAAAGAAAAAATCATTGGAATCGACTTAGGAACAAGTAACTCAGCAGCATCAGTTCTTGTAGGAGGAAAACCAACAACCATTCCTTCTGCAGAAGGAGCAAGCCAATACGGTAAATCCTTCCCAAGTTATGTTGCATTTACTGAAGACGGACAAATGCTAGTTGGTGAACCTGCAAGAAGACAGGCTGTAACCAACCCTGAAAACACAATAAGCGCAATCAAAAGATTGATGGGTACAGATAAAAAAGTAACCGCAAACGGAAAACAGTACTCCCCACAGGAAATCTCAGCATTCATCCTTCAAAAAATCAAAAAGGACGCTGAAACATTCTTAGGAGAACCTATCGAAAAAGCGGTCATTACCGTACCGGCATACTTTGACGACAACCAAAGGACTGCAACCAAAGACGCAGGTACCATTGCAGGATTGGATGTTGTAAGACTTGTCAACGAACCGACTGCAGCAAGCCTGGCATACGGTCTTGACAAACAGGATGACGATGACATTAACATTATGGTATACGATTTAGGTGGAGGTACCTTAGACGTAACAATCATGGAATTCGGTGGAGGAGTCTTTGAAGTAAAATCCACCAGCGGAGACACCCAACTCGGTGGTACCGATATGGATAACGTACTTCTCAACTACTTGGCTGACGAATTCAAAGCAAAAGAAGGTATCGACTTAAGAGATAACGATCAGGCAGTGCAAAGGTTAAGGGAAGCTGCAGAAAAAGCAAAAATCGAATTGTCAACCACCTTAACAACCGAAGTTAACTTGCCATTCATCGCAATGGGATCTGACGGCACTCCTAAAAACTTAATTGAAAGCTTAACAAGAGCCAAATTGGAAGAGTTAGTTGATGACATTGTTCAAAAATCAGGTAAACCAATGCAACAGGCTCTTGACGACGCTAAAATGAGCAAAAGCGAAATCGATAAAATCATTTTAGTCGGTGGACCTACCAGAATGCCATGTGTACAGTCATATGTTGAAAAATTCATCGGAAAACCAGTTGAAAGAGGAATTGACCCAATGGAATGTGTATCTATGGGAGCATCCATCCAGGGAGGAGTATTGGCTGGAGAAATTAAAGACTTAGTTCTTTTAGATGTAACTCCATTATCCTTAGGTATCGAAACCCTCGGTGGAGTATCAACCACATTAATTGAAAGAAACACAACTATTCCAACCAAGAAAAGCCAAATCTTTTCAACTGCAGCTGACAATCAGCCTTCCGTAGACATCAACGTACTTCAAGGTGAAAGAAGAATGGCAGTGGACAACACTTCCCTCGGACGTTTCCAATTAGTCGGAATCCCACCTGCACCAAGAGGAGTTCCTCAAATTGAAGTAACATTCGATATTGATGCAAACGGTATTATCAACGTAACTGCAAAAGACAAAGGAACAGGCAAGGAACAGGCTATTACAATTACTTCTTCAACCAAATTATCTGATGAAGAGATTGAGCAAAAAATCAAAGAAGCAGAAATGAATGCTGAAGCAGATAAGAAAAAACAAGAAGAAATTGAAATCAGAAACAATGCAGACTCCTTGATTTACACATCTGAAAAAACATTAGATGAACTCAAAGATCAAATATCCGAAGATGAAAAAGCCAATGTTGAAAAACTTGTTGGTGAGTTAAGAGAACTCATTGCCGGAGACGATGTCGAAGCTATTAAAGCAAAAACCGAAGAATTAGAAAAAGTAGTCCAGGAAATTGGTGCTAAAATCTATCAGCAAGCACAAGCTGAAGCACAGGCTCAACAGGCTGCAGGCCAAGATCCTAATGCTGGAGCTCAGGATGCACCAGACGACGATGATACAATCGATGCAGACTACAAAGTAAAAGATGATTAGATTCATGAATAAATGTTTTATCTCATGCGTAGGTAATCAGAATCAGAATCAATAAAATAAACTAACGCGAGATGAAACATTTTATTTTTTTTTATCTAATTTTTTTAATCAAATTTTAAGGTGAATAAATGGCAGACAAGCGAGATTACTATGAAGTCCTTGGGGTAGACAAATCTGCTGATGAAAAGGAAATCAAGAAAGCTTATCGTAAACTGGCTATGAAATACCACCCTGACGTAAGTGAAGAAGAAGGTTCAGAAGAAAAGTTCAAGGAAATCAGTGAAGCTTACGCAGTTCTTTCTGATGAAGAGAAACGTCAAAGATACGATCAGTTCGGTCATGCAGGTATGGAAGGATTTACTGCTGAAGACTTCTATCAGAATGTTAATTTTGATGATATTTTCCAGGGATTTGACATTGGCAATATCTTCGATTTATTCGGTTTTGGTGGAGGTGCACGTTCAAGAGGAAGAACCGGCCCTCAAAGAGGATCAGACATTTACACTGACGTTACAATTACTCTTGAAGAGGCATTCAACGGATGTGAAAAGGAAATTAAGGTTACAAGAAGCGAACTTTGTCCGACCTGTAACGGTTCAAAATCAAAACCTGGCCACGACCCTAAAACCTGTCCTACATGTAACGGAACCGGTCAGATTAAGGAAGTCAGCAACACTTTTTTAGGCCAGATGGTTAATGTGAGACCTTGTCGTGAATGTGGCGGAACAGGAAAAATTATCACCGATCCGTGTGACGACTGTCACGGTAAGGGAAATATCAGAAAAACCAAAACAATCAAGCTCGAAATCCCTGAAGGTGTAGATGAAGGAAATCATTTAAGGGTATCCGGTGAAGGTAACTGCGGAGATGCGGCAGGCCTTGAAGGAGACCTTATAGTTTCAGTCTACATTAAACATAATAAACTCTTCGAAAGAGAAGGCGACCACCTGTACTATGAACAGCAAATCAGTTTTCCGCAGGCTGCACTGGGTGATGTCATAAGCATACCAACAATCGAAGACAAGGAAGTAGAGTTTAAGATAACTCCAGGAACACAAAGCGGAACAGTATTCAAATTAAAAGGCCAGGGAATGAACTCAGTAAGGCATTCCGCAAGAGGAAACCTCTACGTTACCGTAACAGTAGTAGTTCCTAAAAAATTAAATTCAAAACAGAAAAAATTATTAACAGAATTTGCCGAAGTCAGCGGAGAAGAAATAAAACACGTTGAAAAAGGCTTAAAAGATAAATTCAAAGAAGTATTTAATTAGCTATTTTCCACATATAGCTAATTATTCTCCTCTTATATGTAATAATTATATACATAATAAAATATTTAAATTAAAAAAACTAAAATATCATTAATCATAAAGGTGATAATCATGGCCAAACCAATAGGAAAAACACCAACATTATATGGAAAAGAAGCAACAAATTTTTTAAAAAAAATGAATGAACCCGCAACAAAAAAAGATAAGGAATTTAGAAAAAAATGTGAAACACAAAGAATTGTGTTATTTTAACTTTTTAATAAATCCAAATATAAATAAAATGTTTGAGTGGGATTTCGTTCAATAATTTTTTCAAGTTTATTAATAATTACTTCATCATCCTTTTTTAAATTTTTAAAATTATTATGGATAACATAAAATGAATATGCCTTCGCATATCCTTCAACAATTACAAAACGCAACCCCACATAATTTTTTGAAATATACCTTATATTATTAATTACATTTCTTAAAATATGTGAACCTAAACCATTACCAGAATATTTATTATCAATCGCAAATCTTCCAATTTTAATGGCAGGTAACAATTTATTTTTGGAAACATTAGTAAAATGAGGTTTAATATTAAATCGTGTTTCCTCATCACGAATATTTTTTAAAGGTATTGTATCAGATAATATTGAAACAAAACCAACAATTTCGCCATCACAAATACAGAGTTTTGTTAAATTTAGTTTTACTTTTTGTTGATTTAATGCATCATTCTTTAAAAAATCATTTAGATCCTCAGAATCGCAAGAAAACTTTGATAAATCATGATCTTCAGTCAAGGTTTCAAAATAGTAATGGTTCTTAATATATTCTATATTCATGGTATCATACCTTTTATTGTTTTATAATTTATTATTATGAAAAATCACATATAAAACTAATCAGAGAGCATTTGAACAGTATACCTGAAAAATAAGCTATGCAGTTCACTACAATACTATTTATAAATGAACTATGTAGTACACTACAATACCCTTTATAAATAAGCTATGCACTACACTACAATACCCTTTATAAATGAACTATGTAGTACACTACAATATAAAATTATGGAAAAAATCAGACTAAATTTCAATGAATTTTAATTGAATATTCTAGTGATAAAACATCAAAGCAATGATGAATTAATACTAATAATTAATCAGTTCTTTATAATAAATAATTGTCAGTTGAAAAAAAAAAGTAAACTTGAATTATGTTATCTACATGAAAAAATAAAAAAAGTGGAGAAGTTAAATTAATAACTTCCCTTTACCTAAGCGGTTACTGTTACTTTGTTGGAAGCTAAAGCTTGGCCGTAGCTTGAAGTAATTATGTATTCGCCAGGCAATAACTTAATGTTTAATCTAGCAATACCATTATCATCGGTTGTTCTGTTGTAGAATACACCGTTGATGTTGAATCCGACACTTTGACCTGCGTATGCTTTTCCTTGACCGTCAACTAATTTTGCTTCAAATGCACCTGATTGGCCGAATTTTTTGGTTAAGTCAGTAGCAGTTAAAACAGGAAGAACAGTAACTTTATGAGCAACTTGACAGCCTTTATATATTGCGGTGATAATGTATTCACCAGGTTGTAAGTTGATGTTTAGCTGTACATGTCCGGTAGCGTTGGTTGTACGGTTGTAGAATACACCGTTGATGTTGTAGGTTACAATTTCACCTGCTTTTGCAGGGTTACCATCATCATCTAACAATTTCAATACATATTGTGAATCGTTGCGGTAGTATTTTACAAGATCATAATCTTCAACAAATCTAGGTAATACTGTAATGTTGTTGGTTTTAACCTCACCGGTAGCAGGGTTGGTTAAAGTGATAGTGTAGTTACCTGCGATTAAGTTGATTGCAATTGAGGACTCACCGTTTGCATCAGTAGTTCTGGTATAGACTGCACCGTTAACATCAAATGTCACATTAGCGTTAGCCAATGGGTTTCCGTTTTCGTCAAGGAAAGTAGCTGCAAATCTGTCAGGAGCCCTTTCAACTTTAGTCAAGTCATCAGAAACAATGGATTCCTTAAGTTCAACTTCAAGAGTTTGAGTTGAATTAGCCGGAGCATATTTCTTATCACCAGTGTAGGTAACACTTACAGTGTGGTTACCAGGAGCAAGTTCCGGTAAATCGAATGTAGCAGTACCGTTTTCAACAGGAACATAGTAACCTGTACCATCAACATCAACTAACATGTAACCGGTTGCGTCTTCTGGCAATTCAATACTTACTGAATCTTCAGACACATTTACTTTAGCTTCACTGTCAACAGGTTCTGGAGTTACCGGTTCATCTTTTTTAGGAACAGTTACAGTAGCGTCTTTAGTGACTGGTGCGTATACATCATCACCAGTGTAAGTTACTTTAGCATCATATGTTCCTTCATCTAAACCAATAACTTCAACAGTAGCTTTACCGTTTTCGAGTGGAGCATAGTATCCAGTACCGTTTACATCAACTAAAACGTTTCCAGTAGCATTTGCATCTGCAGTTACAGTGATTGTGTTGTTTTCAACACTTACAGTAATGTTAGCATCTTCAGGGACAACTTCAGGAACAGTTACGGTAGTGTTCACTGTAGATGGAGCATATTTGTCATCACCAGAGTAAGCAATCTCAACAGGATATTCACCAGGAGCAAGATCACTTAAATCCAAAGCAATCTCATCATCAGCATCAAAGTAATATTTCTTACCATCAACACTAACAACAACATAACCTTCAGCATCTTCAGGCAATTCTACAGAAACATCACTGCCATTAACATCAGCAGTCACATTAGCATCTTCAGGCTCAACAACAGGTTC
>JAFUBV010000377.1 GCA_017460025.1 Methanobrevibacter sp.
AAAAAATTAATTTATTATTTATAACTCTTGTTTTCATGTTATCAATTTCTGCAGTTGCAGCCTTTGACACAGCTGCCGTCAGTGATGATATCGAAACAAGTGATGCGGATGAGGAACCTCCATCGGGCAGTTCTTTATATGCGTCAGAAATCAAATCCGTTAGTCAGGATGATTATTCATTGGCGACTACGGACATATCAATGTATTATAAGAATGGAACCAGATATGAAGTAACGTTGATGCAAGGGGAAATCCCTGTTGAAAACGCTTCAATCACTATAAACATTAATGGAATTAATTATACCAGAACTACCGGCATTGATGGAAAAGTATCACTTGCCATTAATTTAAACCCTGGAAATTATTCTATTTACTCAACATACAATAATCTTGGGTTAAGCAGTGATGTTGAGGTCTTGCCTACTACTTTTGGAAATGACATAGTTAAAATATATAGGAATGACACCCAATACACTGCAACTTTTCTGGATAATAACGGAAATCCATTGGCAGACACTGACGTT
Organism: Methanobrevibacter sp.; assembly: GCA_017460025.1. GTDB lineage: Archaea > Methanobacteriota > Methanobacteria > Methanobacteriales > Methanobacteriaceae > Methanocatella. Next base: position 525 of record JAFUBV010000377.1, read on the forward strand.
ACTTTCAATATCAATGGAGTTTTCTATTCCCGTAAAACAAATGAAAGCGGTGTTGCTAAATTAAACATTAATCTGATAGCCGGGCAGTATATCATAACATCAATCGGTCCCAACGGATTTTTGCATTCTAATTTAGTCACCGTCAGATCTTCAATCAACGGGTCTGATGTTGTCAAATTCTACAGGAACGCAACTCAGTATAAGGCATCTTTTTTAGATAAGTCAGGTAAAGCCTTGGCCAATGCCGATGTGTCATTCAATATTAACGGTGTTTTCTATACCAGAACAACTGAGGAAACTGGTGTTGCAACATTAAACATCAATTTATTGCCGGCTTCATATATTTTAACCGCAATAAATCCTGTAAATAATGATGTGTATTCAAATCTCATTACTGTTATTCCGACCATGATTGCATCAGATGTCTACAGCGAGGATGAAAACACATGCTTTGATGTTATACTGATTAACGGCGACGGTTCTGTAGGTGCAAACAGATATGTGTCCGTTAATGTTGACGGACAATCTTATGAGGTGACAACCGACAGTTCAGGTATAGCCTGTCTTGAATTAACATTGGGCAATGGCGTACATGATGTCTTAACAACAGATCCTGATAATGGATTGGTAAGATATAATATAATTAATGTAAGCATAACAGAAAATATTGCATTGTCAAATGAGACATTGTACTACTCTGAATATGGTGTATCTCCAGATAATCTAACTATCATGGCAATCGGAAGACCTTCAGCTTCAGGAGAGTTATCCCAATATGGATATAAGTTTTACATGACAGTATTTGAAAGGGTATGTCCATACTGCGGAAGCAACGAGCTTTACTGGAGCATTTTCTGGACAGGTGATGAGACATCCAATTATGGAGTTTTCCCTGCAACAGGTAACAAGGAAGGCGGAAGTGCAGAAGGACATATCTTCTGTGCACACTGTGATGCCGACTGGAGTGTTTTCGGAAATGAGCATGTTTACGGTGGAGGCAACACATTAAACATAATTTCACAGTCCGTATTGTCTTCTAAAGATGCGGCTTACATGTTAAAGAATGGTGAAATGATTTATTCATAATTCTCCATTTTTAACCTTTTTTAATTTTTCTGACATGTCCAGAATTCTGTTTCTGGAATTGTTTTTCAAATCCTGTTTTTCTTTGTAGTTATTTTCAATTTCAACAATGTATTTTGCTTCGGCAGATGTTGTTGACGGTATATTCATTTTGGCCAGGTTACGTTCCACACGTCTTTTCAGTTTTTCATCATCCATTTCCTGTGCTAAAAATATCGGTGTTTTAACAGCAGATGATATTTTGACGCTATGTCTTTTGACGTGCCTTTCCTCGGTTCTTTTTTCTAAAATGTATTCGCTTGAGTTATTTAATCCCGGATCTCTGAATGGAATTCCAACATCGGAAAGCGCAATTCTTATCTCATCGTTTTTCGGAAGTGATGTGTCAAGCATTTCCTGTGATGGGCTTGCAAGAGTTCCTCCCTGTTTTCTTCCGAATATAGGTCCAAGGCCAATGCAGAAATCAGCTTCAATGAATGCCGCCCTTATTGGTGCCGCTGATGTGTATGTTGCAACGATGCCTGTATCCTTGATAATTCTTCTGAATTCCTTAAACAGATCAAGTGAAAATAGCTCCGGAGCCATATTCTGGCTGAATGGGTCTAGAAATATTGCATCATATGTGTCATCCTCAAGTTTCTGGACAGTCTGTCTTGCATCCTCTATGAATACGTTGATGTCAATGTTTTCAGGAATTTCAGTGTTTTCAAGCTCCAGGGTTGCATAATCCTGTCTGATTAACTCATTTTCTATTGCTTTTCTGGTAATGTCATGTGCTTTAATCGGTGATGGCACCAGAAGACCGCATGCCAGTGTGGCGGCGGAAATCTCAACCATATCAACTGTCAGATTTGAATTTTTGGAATTTTTCATAAAGTCATCAATGGCCGCTGATGAGTTGTATCCAAGTCCTGCGCAGATGTCAAGTATTGCAATGTCTTTTGTGTAGTCAAACTTCATCGGCTTGATAAATTTCTCAAATGCCTCACTTATTGCACCTGTAGATGTATGTAGTGTTTCAATTTTATTGTTTATTTCCTTTGAGTTAATAGAATAAGATCCGTCATCCGTTAAAACAAAGTAATTGTTGTAAGTATCAAAAAAATTAAGTCTACTTTCATTATTTCGACTACTTCTTTCCTCATCGAAACATTGATTTATCAAATCAAATATATCGTCATTAATTACACGGGCTGTATTATCATAATTCATTGTATCAATTAATATTTTGCATTTTCTAATAAAAATATATGATATAAAATAGAAAGATTATTATATAATTTTTAATGGTGAAATATCATGGCGCAAAAAAACATGGCTATAGCACTGCTCATATCATTTTTCCTTGCCGGTCTGGGTATTGCTTATGCGGGAGATGTAAAAAAAGGAGTCAGCATTTTTGCAGCTGCAGTAATTTTGAATTTCATATCAATATATGTTCTGGGATTGCTTCTGGGCATTGTCATATTCCTTTTATGGATCTATGGAATGTATGAAACATACAATGTAGTAAAAATCTATAATGGTGGATGAATTTTTATTGTGAAAAATATGAAAATCACTGATTTTTTCCGGTTTTTTCTATAGGGCATTATACATTCTTGTTTCATATTTTGGCATTTTTAAAATTAATTTTTATTTTTATCTTTTTATTATTCATATTACTTATTCTTATAATCTAATTCATGATATAATTTAAATATGATACATATTTTTCAAATTCTAATGATATACATCTTTTAAACCTGATTTTGATTATTTTAATTTGAATAAATTTTTGCATCGATTTTCGGCTTTGATTTTGCTTAAATAACCTTAAATATGGGGAATTTTGATAAATTAAGCAATATTTAGCTTATTTGTTGTCTTCATTTGTCTATGTAAAGGATTCTTGTCATTATTGACTGAATGTTATTTGCTTGTATTATTAGCTATGGCTTTCGAATAGATTTTAAATTCCTTTAATTTTACCAAATCCTTTTTAAAAAGCTTTTTGATTGTGAATGCTTTTTTAAAATAAATAACTCATTTGCAATGAATTTGATTAGAAATAAGTAATTTTTTCTAATATTTGATTGAAAAAAGACATTATATCTTATATTTGATTAAATTAAGTAATATTTAATTATTTTGAACTTTGCCAATAAACATCGATGTAAATTTTATTTTACTTATTCTTGACTCCGTCGGTCTGATTTAAAGGCATTTGGGCCATTTAATTTTTCGTATAATATGTCTTTTTTTCTAATTTTGAGGATAATTTGTGCTTATTTTTGACAAAAAGATTTATATACTACTTATGAATTAATATTTACTAACAATCTTGAGAAATTTCAAAGATTTGAGAAAAATTATTTGATTAATATTCATGATAAATCATGAATTATTCTCAAGGTTGGAGTTTAATTGAGAGGTGAAAATAACGCATAATAGAAAAAATGTTATATTGATGTTTTTGATTGTTATGCTGTCTTTCGCTATAGTCTCGGAGGTTTCAGCCGCAGCAGTTGATGATGCTGAGCCTGGTGAGTCGGGTTTGAATGCAGATATTCATCCAACAGACTCACATTCTCCCGGCGAAAGATTGTCTGTTGAAGATGTGAATACTTCACATTCAAATAATGATCAAACTTCACAAGGCATTGTTCCTGTAAAAACGCCGGAACAAAAGATTTTATACGAACACAAACCAGCAGGTCATGAAAAAATGGATAATTTACAAAACAATGTAGAATTTGCTAAAATCAATAGTTCTGCCATAAATAATGATTTGATTGAAGACATTACCTCCAAATTAATTGGTCTGGACAATGTCTCAGTTATCTTAAAAAACGATGAAAGATATAATTCAGAAATTCCTCCCAAATTTAATGGTGTTTTACCACAAAACATGGAAAATATCATGGTTTTTTATGAATTTAATGATCCTGTTGGTAATGAGGGTGATTTAATTCAATTTGATGTGGATTTGTCAGTTAACGCCAGTTTCATTTATAAATCAAACATCTCCATATCGAACAATGAATTACCTAAAATTGGTGATAATATTGTAGGCATTTCCGATAATAATTCCCATTTTCATGTAATATGTATTTTTCCTTTAAAAAAAGTTAGTTTCCTCCCAAAAATTAATGAAACACAAGATTTGGACATTGAACACACTTAAAACATATAAAATTTCCCATATTTTTTAGGAAATGCATGTCGCAATAATTATCACAAATAACACTCGGTATTCAACTGCCGTATACGATTGGGGATAGACCAAACCGCACATGGCCTTATCCCTGATTTTTTTCTTATTTTGCTTCATATATCAAATTCTCATTTCAGGACATAATTACAATGTCAAATCAATATTGTTTTTAAAAATGAGATAGATTTATATAATTTTTAATAAATAACTTTATTTTAACTAATTGTTTTAAGGTAATTAAATGTTTGAAATAAAAGCTAAAGATATGAGAGGAAGAGTCGGTGTTTTAAAAACAAAGCACGGAAACGTAAAAACGCCGGCATTAATGCCTGTAATACATCCGCGCAAACAGGCGATTGATGTTAAAAAGTATGGTGCGGATATTGTAATAACAAACGCTTATCTTATTTATAAGGATGATGAACTCAAGCAGAAAGCAATTGACGAAGGCCTGCATAAGCTTATCAATTTTGACGGGCCTGTAATGACGGATTCAGGATCATTCCAGCTGTCAGTTTATGGGGATGTGGAAATTACAAACGAAGAGGTTATAGAATTCCAGGAACTGATAAAAACGGATATTGGAACAAGCCTTGATATTCCAACGGCACCATTCGTTGAGCGTGAAAAGGCCGAAAGCGATTTGGAAATTACTCTTGAGCGTGCAAAGGAAGCTGTGGAATTCAAAAAGAAAAACGATATTGAAATGCTTTTAAACTCAGTGGTTCAGGGATCAACATTCATGGACCTTAGGCAGAAATGCGCTTCAGAATTGTCAAAGCTCGATGCAGATTTATATCCTATAGGTGCTGTTGTGCCTCTGATGGAATCATATCATTATAAGGAGCTTGTTGACGTTGTGATGAACTCAATAATGCATCTTCCGGACAATACTGCCCGCCACCTTATGGGAGCAGGCCATCCGATGATATTTGCCCTTGCAGTGGCCATGGGATGTGACCTTTTTGACTCAGCGGCCTATATATTATATGCTGAAGATGACAGGCTGCTGTCAACCAGAGGAACATTCAAGCTTGAAAACCTCCAGGAAATGCCATGCTCATGTGAAGTCTGCTCAAAATACACTCCTGATGACTTGAGGGCAATGCCTAAAGAGAAAAGAAGAGACCTGATAGCTCAACACAATTTGTATGTTTCATTTGCTGAGCTTAGATTAATCAGACAGGCAATTTATGAAGGAAGCCTTATGGAGCTTGTTGAGGAACGCTGCAGAGCCCATCCTGCACTTTTGGATGCTGTCCGCCAGCTGTCAAATTACAGTGATGATCTGGAAAAATATGATCCGAGAAGCAAAAAATCAGCGTTTTTCTACACGGGTTCGGAATCATTGCTCAGAAGCGAAGTCCTAAGGCATCAGCAGAAACTTCTGGAAATGCCTAAAAAACGTGATTTGATAGTTTTACCGCCGTCAAGAAAACCTTATTCAAAATTCATTTCAGGAAAATTGGGAGAGTTTTACATTTGCGGCTCCCAGCATGAATTGGATTTGGATGATGCTGACTTTATGGTATTGGACGTGCCATTCGGTTTGATTCCATTGGAAATCGATGAAGTCTATCCTCTGAGCCAAAGTGCAGCCCCTAAAATCCGTGATAAGGATAGCCTGGACTTTGTCAATGGCTTCCTGGCAGATTTCGCTGAAAATTATGAGCAGGTCCTCATTCATTCAAAGATAATCAAGGATTTGGATATGGGATTATACAGTAAATTCATGGGCTCTGATGAAATAAGATATCAGAAGGATGATATCAAAAAAATTAAGGCAATCGCTGATTATCAGTTCGGACATGGTGCAGGAGATGCATTGTTTAGCGGAAACATCAACATAGAAAAAAGTAAAAAAACAGGCAAAATCAGACATATCTATGACGGAAAGGTATTGATAGTTAATATGAGGGCATCAGATTCATATCTTGTATTGTCAAAAGAAGGTGCTAAAAGACTGCACAATGCAATGCCATATCCGAAAAATCGTGTTGTTGTTAACAAAGACTCAGAGCCATTCGCATTGGATGGAAAAAGCGTATTTTCAAAATTCGTTGTCGAATGCGATGAAAACATAAGGGCTCGTGATGAAGTATTAATCGTAAATGAAGAGGATAAGCTGCTTGCATACGGTAAATCATTATTGTCTGCAGTTGAAATCAATAATTTCCAGTCAGGCCAGGCAATAAAAACAAGAAAAGGAATGAAAAAATA
>JAFUBV010000378.1 GCA_017460025.1 Methanobrevibacter sp.
AACAATAACAGCAAAATCAAAGCTCTCAACTTTGTTTACAAATACTTCCTGAGTTGTATTTTCACTATTGGTGATGATGTGGTTATTACTCTAAATCCGGTCAATGGTACTCCTACTGTTACTATCAACGATAAACCGTACACTGTAACAGACAACAGGGTAACTTTCAAGGCTAATGCAACAGGTAATTATAAAGTGGTTGCCGTCATTGCCGATTCTGATGATTCATATGGATCCAGTGCTAATGCAGTATTTGATATTGTTAAAGCATCATCCGGAATCAGTATTGGTGTTGATGATGTTTATAAAGTTGGTAATGATATTGTCATCGCTTTAACTCCTGCTAATTCTACTGGCGCTGTTACTGTTACAATCAATGGCAAACCTTACATAGTATCTGAAAATAAAGTTACTATTGGTGGCGGTCTAGCTAACGGCACTTACACTGTTGTAGTTAATTTGGCTTCTGATAACAATTACGAAGCTTCTTATAACACAACCACATTTGAAATCATTAAAAATGATATTGCTATTGATTTGGCAGATATTTCAAATATTAAAGTTGACACTCCTGTTACTTTCACAGCTACATTAAATGAGACAGTTACGGGCAAAGTAATATTCAATATTAATAGTGCTAATTACACTGTGTATGTTTCAAATGCAGATGTTGCAACTTACACATACACTCCTGTTAACAATGCAACTCTTGCTGTTGTAGCTACATTTGAAGGTAATGGCAAGTATAATGCAAACGATACGGAAAAATCATTCGTTGTATCAAAAATTAAGGATTATGAATTCGATGTTGAAATTACTGTTGGTGATAATGGTACTGTAATACTTAATATTACTGTTCCTGAGGATGCAAATGGTGATTTAAACATAACTGTTGATGGAAACTCAACCGTCATGCCTGCTGTTAATGGTACTGTCTTCATAATTAACGGATTGGAACCTGGTGATCATGATATTAATGTGACTTTCATAAACGACACAAAATATGATGAAAAATCAGATAATAATACTGTAAATGTTCCAAAATGGGATAATTATTCTTTACCAGTATTTGCTCAAAACATTACGTATGGTGCTAGTGAAACAATCACTGTGATTGTCCCTGGTGATGCGACAGGTAAAGTTAATATAACTGTTGATGGCAAATTGAACGAAGTCACAATCAATGGTGGAAAAGCAGTTTTAACATTAAATGGTCTTTCTGCTATTGAACATATAGTTGATGTAGCATATGAAAGTGGAAAATATGCATATAAAACAAATAGCACAAAATTCCTTGTAAATAAATCATCAGATATTGATATGAGTGTTGAAATAATTGATGATAAAATCAATATAACACTACCTGAAAATGCAACGGGAAATGTGACTGTTGTAATCGATGGTAAAGATTACAATGTGACCAATATTACTGAACTTTCTACTATCATAGAATTGTATAATATTGCTCCAGGAAATCATACTGTTGAGGTTATCTATTCCGGTGATGCTAACTACACCAATAAGACAGTTATAACCTCATATGAAGTTCCTAAAGTTGATGATTATGAAATGAATGTTACATCTGCAGTTAATGGTCAGGATGTAACGGTCACTGTTAATTTGCCGGTTAATGCTACTGGTGTCGTATTGGTTGATATTAAAGGCACCGGATATTATGCAAACATTTGTGGTGATAAAGCGATTATAACATTAAAAGATGTGTCTGGAGGACAATATCCTGTCATTGCCACTTATCTTGGTGATGATTATTATGATACTAAATCCAATTCAACTTCATTTGTTGTAGAGGGTAAGGTTACTCCTGTGATGAATGTTACTGTGGATGTTTCTGATAATTCCACTGCTGCTAATGTCACTGTTGAGTTGCCTGAGGATGCTTCTGGTAATGTGACTGTTGTCATTGATGGTAGACTTTACAATGCAACTAATGTAACTGGTGGATCTGTTGTTGTTGAAATCACTAATTTAACTTCAGGCAACCATACTGTTGAGGTCATCTACTCAGGTGATGCTAATTACACTCAAGCAACTAATTATGTCATTGTTGAGATTCCTAAAATCAGCGGTTATTCCATGATTCTGACTTCTGAAAATATTACTGTCGGTCAAACTGAAGAGATTGCTGTTGAATTGCCTGAAGATATTAATGGCATTGTGGCTGTTGATGTTGGGGGCATTGGTTACTATGTGAATATCACAAACGGGTCAGGTAAATTGTCAATTGATGATTTAAGTCCTGGAGATTACACTGCTGTTGTAAAATATATTGGTGATGATAGATATGCAGATGCAACAAATTCAACCAAGTTCACGGTTAAAGCTAAAGAAACTAGTGATATTAACGTGACTGCAGGAAATGGTACTGTTGTGATTACTTTACCTGAAAATGCAACAGGAAATGTGACTGTTGTTATTGATGGCAAGAATTACACAGCATATAACATTACTGAAGGATCCAATAGAACTATTGTTGTTAATGTAACTGATTTGTTGCCTGGAAATCACACTGTTGAGGTTATCTATTCAGGTGATGCTAATTACACTAACCAGACTGTTGTAACTCCTGTTGAAGTTCCTAAAGTTGATAATTATAATGTCAATGTTTCTGCTGCTGTTGATGGTAATGATGTGACTATTACTGTTGAATTGCCTGAAAATGCGACGGGAGTCGTTTTCATTGATATCGATGGCGTTGGTTATTATGCTAATGTCACTGATGGTCTTGGATCTGTCGTATTATCTGATTTCGATGCGGGTGAGCATAATGTTTCTGTCGTTTATCCGGGGGATGATTATTATGCTTCCAAATCCAATTCAACTACTTTCGTTGTAGAGGGTAAGATTACTCCTGTGATGAATGTTGCTGTGGATGTTTCTGATAATTCCACTGCTGCTAATGTCACTGTTGAGTTGCCTGAGGATGCTTCTGGTAATGTGACTGTTATCATTGATGGTGTGAGTTACAATGTAACTAATGTTACTGGTG
>JAFUBV010000379.1 GCA_017460025.1 Methanobrevibacter sp.
AAGCTTCCGTTATCCTTTTTTGAAAACAGGGACTTGGCTGATTTAACCGCAACAATCATGAATGACTGCACTGATTTGGAGCATGTTTTCTCACATGCATTACCTCAACTTTTAGGGTCAATCTGTTCATTATGTATTGTTTCAATAGGATTGCTTGTATTTGATTGGAGACTGGCTATTGCACTTTTATGGGTAGCTCCTGTGGCATTCATAATATTGTTCATTTCAAAAAAACTCATCTACAAAGGTGGAAATCTGGTCATGGGAGATTTGCTTAATTGCGGAGATGCAATGCAGGAATGTATAGAATCCATAAGGGATTTGAAATCATACAATTATGAAGGGGAATACTATGCCAAAATTAGTAATTTAACTTCAAATGTGGAAAAATCAAGACTCAAATCAGAATTGATGTCTGCAGCAGGAGTAATCATAGGTAAGGTTGTATTGAACCTTGGAATAGTTTCTGTAATTCTTATGGGCTCCTATCTGATTATGAATTCACAAATATCCATTTTTACATTTTTAATATTTTTAATTGCTTCTGCAACAGTTTATAATCCATTGGAAAACGGACTGATGTTTTTAGCAGAAATTTTCATGATGGACAATAAGATTGACAGAACAACAGAAATTGAAAGTCTTGTTGTGGAAAGCGGAATGACGGACTACTCTTTAGAGGGCTATGATGTTGAATTCAAAAACGTCAATTTCAATTATGATGATTTAAAAGACGTTTTGTCCGACATTACATTCACTGCAAAGCAGGGTGAGGTCACTGCTCTTGTAGGTCCATCAGGAGGGGGCAAATCCACAGTATCAAAGCTTGCCGCAAGATTCTGGGATCCTGTTTCAGGTGAGGTTTCACTTGGAGGTCAGGATTTATCAAAATTGGATTCGGAAAAACTTCTTGAGAACTTCTCAATAGTTTTCCAGGATGTAATATTATTCAACAATTCAATCATGGAAAATATTCGTGTTGGGCGAAAGGACGCAACAGATGAGGAAGTTATTGAAGCAGCCAGACTTGCAGAATGTGAAGAGTTCATATCCAAACTTCCTGAAGGGTATGATACAGTAATTGGTGAAAACGGAGAACTGTTGTCTGGAGGTCAAAGACAAAGAATTTCAATTGCAAGGGCACTACTGAAGGATGCAAATGTGATTCTATTGGATGAGGCCACATCATTTTTGGATGTTGAAAACGAATCCAAAATTCAAAAGGCATTATCTGAGTTAATCAAAAACAAGACTGTGATTATCATTGCACACAGGATGCGTACAGTAGCAAATGCCGATAAGATTGTTGTTCTGGATGACGGAAAAATTGCAGAGCAGGGTTCACCTGAAGAATTATTATCAAATGATGGTCTGTTTAAAAAGATGGTCGATTTACAAAATTTAAGTGGTGAATGGCAAATTTAATTTTGGATAATTGATGTTTTTTTCATCATTTTTTATCCAATTTTTAAATTTGTTTAGGTTTACCTAAAAAGTATATATTACTTTTTATATATTATAAATTAATAAATAGATTAA
>JAFUBV010000380.1 GCA_017460025.1 Methanobrevibacter sp.
TCACCCATACCATCCATAATTAATACAATTCCCTTCACAGTATCACCTTTAAAAATATTCATTAATATATTTATTATTTAATAGTTAAATAATTTGATATTTAATTGGAAAAAATAGAAAGTTTTTAAATTAACAGAATTCCAACAATAGCGCCAGTTATTGTTGCAATCAAATTAACATGTTCATTTGTCAGCATTTCAGCACGTTCAAATGTAGCGCCCAAAAGACTGTCCATAAAACAACCGACAGTTCCGGAAATTACTGAAACCAAAATAGCTGAAACAGGATTGGCAATAACTCCTAAAAAATAAGCGGATAAACCTATAATCAATGCACCAATCATACCGACAGCAGTTCCTAAAACAGATACAGCCCCATTGGTTCCAGGATCAACTTTTTGGAATGTCGTTATTAATCTAGGTTGCTGTAAAATACCAATTTCTGAAGCTAAAGTGTCTGCAGTTGCTGTTGCAATAGCACCGATAAAACCGCCGACAAACGGCAAATAATAACCTCCGAAAGCAGCCATCATAAATGCCACAATACCGTTAGATATAACATTTTTGGATGATCTTCTTCCTTCGTATTCGCCTAATGAACGTTTATAAGATTTAGAGTATCTGGTTGCAAGCAATGATAAAACAAGAAATATTACTAAAATAAGCAGCCAGTTCACACCAGCAGAGAATATGATAACTATCCCCATCAGTATCATCGTAAGGGATCCTAAAAAATCCAGAGCTTTTCTTTTATAAGTTATGATGCCTAAAATAAATAAAATTATCACATAAGCCCAATTAATCATTACCGTTTCAACCATAATATCACAACTTTATAGATATAATATATCCGAATTAATATAAAAAGATTTATTAAAAAAAGAAAAAAAGAGGGAATATTATGATTCCCTGATTGTTACATTATTTGCTTCTACCTCAAAGAGATAGTGACCAGTGATTAAATATTTTCCTGGCTGCAAGTTAATATGTATTTTAGCCTCACCATCATCATCAGTTGTGCAATTATACAATATTCCATAAATATTGAAGGATACCTCCTGATGAGGAGCTGCGTTACCTTTTTCATCCAAAGTTTTCGCAACAAAATAGGAATCATCACCATACACCATATCAAGATCAGACATGACCAATCTAGGAAGTACTTTAATAAGATTTCCTGCTACAGCATATCTGTAATATATAGTGATAATATACTCTCCAGGCTGCAAATTAATATTTAACTGCACATGACCTGTTTCGTTACTGTATCTTGTGTAGAAAACACCATTGATATTAAACGTTACTTCTTCACCGGCTTTAGCCCAAGATCCGTCAGTTCCACGAATACGGATAATGAAATGAGTGTCGTTTCTGTGATGTTTGACCAAATCACTGGACTCAATTAAATTAAATACCGTAACAGTGTTAGCCCTTTCTTCACCAGTTACCGGATTATAAGAGGTTAAAATATATGTACCTGCTTCAAGGTTAATATTCAATTTAGCCCAACCAGTTCCATTTGTTGTGCGGTTATAGAACACACCATTAATATTGAATGTTACCATAGCATCAACCAAAGGATTGCCTTCACTATCAGTGAATAACGCCCAGAATTGAGTGTCGTTTCTATAAACTTTCAACAAATCTTTAGCATATATGGTATGCAATATTTCCACACTGGAATTGACATTTTGAGCCCTATATTTGCTATTACCTGCAAATTCAACATTTACAGAATAATTTCCACAAACAAGATTTAAAGCTATTGAGGTTTGACCATTATCGACAACTCTTGTGTATGCAACACCATTCACATTAATTGTTACTGTAATGTTGTCAACATTGTTTCCATCAACATCTTTAACATAGACTATTAATCTTTCAGGGCCTGAATAATACTTGGTTACTTCAGGAACTGTTATTACCAATTCTTTTCCAACGGAAACTGAGGCATTAATCTCTTTTGAATCATATTTATCATTTCCAGAGTAAGTAATATCAACATTATGGTTTCCTGCAGGCAAATCTGAAATATCAAGTAGGGCAGTACCATTTTCAATAGGCACAGTGTAATCTTTACCGTCAACAGTGACAGTTACATTACCTGTAGCGTCATCAGGAAGTGTGACAATTAATTTATCACCGTCCTGAACTGCATCCATTGGATAATCAGAAATCTTAGGAACATTAATTGAAGTTGAATTTGAACCTGGAGCATACTTATCATCACCAGGATAATCTGCAACAACCACATAATCTCCAGGAGCTAAATCTGAAACATTTAATTTAGCCTTACCATTTTCTATAGGAACAACATAATCATTGCCATCCACACTGATAGTCACATTACCAGTAGCATCTTCCGGAACAGTGATAATCAACTCATCACCATCCTTAGAGATTTCAATAGGATAATCGGAAATCTTAGGAATATTAAATGAAGTTGAATTATCTGCTGGAGCATATTTATCATCACCAGGATAATTTGCAATAGCTACATAGTCACCAGGTTCCAAATCAGAAATATCCAAGATTGCTTTACCGTTTTCAATAGGAACAATGTAATCTTCACCACCAATAGTTATTGTTACATTACCTGTAGCATCCTTAGGCAATTCAACAATGACATTACCCTCTTTGACTTCAATATCCATAGATGTTTTGGAAATGTTTACTTTAAATGAATCGTATGCTGATTTAGAGACATATTTATCATTTCCCTGATATGTTGCAGTTACATCATATTCACCAGGCATCAAATCAATAGGCAATTTTAATGAGCCAACACCATTTGTGACATTAATGTAATAACCGATTCCATTCAAATCAATTAAAACAGTACCATTAACATCACCAGGTAATTTGACAGTGATATTGGTATTTTCCCCATAATTAATGTCAAATGCAGATAGGTCAAAGTTATAATCTGAGATTTTTGGAATTTCAACAGTTGTGTTATTGGATGCTGGAGTGTAATTATCATCACCTGAATAAATGACCTCAACAGTATGATTTCCAGGAGTTAGATTATTCAACTCTATGATTGTAGTTTCACCAGTAACATTAGTTACA
>JAFUBV010000033.1 GCA_017460025.1 Methanobrevibacter sp.
ATATCAATATAAAAATAATCCAATAATTCCATTAAAATCATGAAAATATAAAAAATAAAATGAAATAAATTATGTTTTCTGTGATAGTTAATTCCTGAGCTACATTACATGTTTCGTAATCAGCAGTACCGTTGAAAGTACAGTTGAAAGTGTATTTACCTGGATTTACTCCAGAAATGCCGAATCCCATCATACCATCTTTGTTTGTGGTAAAGTTGATATGATTTTCTTCTCCGCTTTCAGCAATGACAATAATGTCAATCATCTGGTCTGCAATTGGAGTTCCGTCTGCAGCAGTTAAAGTTAAGTTAAATGAATCACCATTTTTTAATGTATCCGGACTTGTAACTTCCATTTGGCTTGCTTGAGCAGCATATACTAGAGAACTTGCAAGAACCAGTACCAATAATGCTAAAATTATCTTTTTCATATTATCACCTCATTTTATTCCATTGACGGCAGGTATTTCTGATCTGACTGATAGGATGAACCGATCAATTCCCCTGTCTGGGTGTCGTATTGTCTGAATCCGCCATCACGATAGGTGACTTCCTTATAGTATCCGCCACCGGCCTGATCGTTATATTTGACTTCTTCAGATACAACATCACTATCATCCACATCTTCTTCTACCAATTGAGATACTGAAAGACTAGAATTATCATTTCCACTAGAATTCGTAATGTTTAAATCATCATTATCATCACTAGTCATGAAAATCACCCCCACAACAATTAATGCGGCAAGAATAATACTTAGAGAAATTATTAATATATCTTTAGTATCCATGATGATAATTTGATTTTAATAATATATAAATCATTGAATGATAAACTATAATTAGGTGATATTATGAATATATCAGGAAAAAGAACTAATCAAAAAAATAGTAAAAATGAAATTGATAGGATGATTGGCAAATACACAGCCCAAAATCCCATTAATTGCGTTGAGTTAAAACATGAATTTAAAACATTAACTGAAAGAGTATGAAATCATACTCTTTCTTTTGCATCGTTCCAGTCTTCAGTTTTAGCCGGAAGCACAGTGAATGCCAGTGTAGCTCCCAATAATACTACTGCTGAAGCAACAGTGAAAATCAGCTGCTCAAAGGTTGCTGATGATACAACATCAACCATTCCACCAATCCACACTATTGTAACGAAAATCGGAAGAATGTATTTTACAACAACCAGCCACCATTTACCCAGTTTAATTGTTTTTGACCTTGAATTTAAAAAGTCAATGAGTTTTTCTGCCTTGAATATCCATGCAAAGACGATACATTCAAGAACCACACCCAGAAGTATTGCAATCTGGTTGATAAAAGTGTCCACATAGCCCAATAAGTCTCCGCCGAATGATGTTGCATACATCATGGACACGACAGCGCCGACTGCAATAAGTATTGTCATGGTCTTTGATCTGGTCATACCAAACTTGTTTTGAATTGAAAATGACAAAGGCTCGATTGTTGATAGGATGCTTGTAAGACCTGCAAGATAAACTGTCAGGAAAAACAGTGGTCCTAAAACATAAGCCCATTGACCTAAAACATTGAATACTGTAGGATAAGCAATGAATACCAGACCGGTTCCCTGAGTCACCAAATCAGCCACTGCAGTTCCTGACTGCAGAGACATGTAGCCTAAAATTGAAAACACACCTAAAGCTGCAAAATTTTCAAATAAAGAGTTAGCTAAAGCTATTGAAATCGTATTGGTAATCAAATCAGCGTCATCTTTAGTGTAGCTTGCATAGGTAAATGCAATGGACATTCCGAGGCTCAATGAAAATATGATTTGTCCGAATGCTGCCATCCAAATGTTGAAATTGCCTAAAAGTGACCAGTCAGGATTGAAAAGTTCACTCAAACCTATTGATGCACCAGGCAAAGTCAGGGAAAATCCGACAATAACAACCATAATGATGAAAAGCAAAGGAACCAAAACTTTTGAAACCTTACCAAGACCTGATTCCAAATCCCTGTGTGAAATAAACCAAACGATTACCCAACCCACAAGCATTGCAACAGCAATCAACGGAATGAAATTAAACAGACCAGTATATGAACTTGAAGCCTGCAGAAGAGTTGTTGTGAAATATGCGTTAGGATCTGCTCCCCAACCCTTAAAGAAACTCAAAATTATATAAATTCCATCCCAGCCAAGAATAGCTGAGTAATAAATCATAATCATAAACACTGCGACCGGTAAAAACCAGCCTAAATACTCCCATTTGGAATTAATCCTTCTAATTGCTTTTGCAAAGGAAGATTTAAAGTTATATCCAACACCATACTCTAAAATCAAAAGGGAATACCCATCAAAAGGATAGCTACAATATAAGGAATGTAAAATGCTCCTCCCCCATTGGAATAAAGCACATAAGGATATCTCCAAATGTTTCCAAGACCAACTGCAGAACCTATCATTGCCAAGATGAATGACATGTTGCTGCCCCATTCATTTTCTGCCATACAATTACATTGTACTTATTGATGTATAATACTTATCATTAAGCTTAAATATCTATTGAAAAATAATGATTAACATGACTGCCTTTAATGACAATGGAAATGTAAAGCAAGTTCA
>JAFUBV010000381.1 GCA_017460025.1 Methanobrevibacter sp.
ATGATTGTACATTTGAAGAGAACTCTGCTGTTTATGGTGGAGCTGTAATGTTTGAAAAATTCAATCAAGATTCTGTTGCTATTAAGGATTCTAGATTTAATGGTAATCAAGCATGGCAAGGTGGAGCTATTAATGGTAATGATCTTGTCGGTTCATTAATCATTGAAGGTTCTAATTTCATTGCTAATAAGGCTGTAACTCCTAATGCTGGTCAGTCTTCACCATGTGGTGGTGCTATTATGGTCGGTACCAAATCTCACACTGGTGTTGCTTTAGATGTTGCTGGATGTAAATTTGAAGATAACTCCGCTGTATATATGGGTGGTGCTATTGCTTCTTCCCCTGACAATACTCTCAAAGTAATTGACTCTAATTTCACTGGTAACGTTGCTTCTGCTCTTGGTGGTGCTATTGTTACTGGTACTGGTACTGAATTAACAGTTTCTGATTCTACTTTCACTGATAACAAAGTTGGTGATACTGGTATGGGTGGAGCTATCTTCTGTGAACCTGGTAGTACTAATGATATTAGTGGTTCTACTTTCACAAATAATGTTGACAGATACCCATCTGCTATTATGAGTTACCAAGGAACATTAGAATTAGCTGACAACACATTTGATGATAATGGTGTATTCAACTATGCTGGTACAATTACTTCAGAAATCAAAGCAGTTGTTTTAAACAATGAAACTGTCACTGCTTATGATGACACTGTAACATTAACTGCTAAAATCACTGATGATAATGATAATGTAATCAGAGATTCCACTTTCCAATTTGTCATTAATGGTAAACCGGTTACAGCAAGTTATAATACTGTTACTAAATTATATCAAGCAACTTATACTCTTCCTGCTTTAGGTGTTTACCCAGTTACTATAACATCTACTAAAAACAATGATTTAACTATTAAAACTGGTGCTATCAAGAATGTTAAAGGTACTTTCACCGCATTAAATGATTTAATCAAAGATGCTAATGAAGTTAATCTAACTGGCAACTTTACTTACGATGCAGAAACTGATGGTGTTGCATTTGTAAATGGAATTGTAATTGATCATGCTTTAACTATTAATGGTAATGGTTATACTATTAATGGTAATAATGTAGCTAGAATATTTAATGTTGTTGATGAAACTACTTTGAAAAATGTAACTTTAACTAAAGGTAGTTCTGTTGATAATGGTGGTGCAATTTATACTACTGCTCCTTTAACTATTATTGATTCTGTATTTGATGATAATAAGATTACTCAAGGTAGTACTTGGGCTCCAGGTGCTCCTGCTGCTGGTGGTGCTGCTATTTTTGCGGCTGCTGGTTCTAGTTTAAATGTTAAAGGCACTAATTTTACCAATAATGCTGCCGTAAAAGATACTTATAACAGATTCACCTGTGGTGCAGTTTATATAGTTAATGCAGATAATGTTTTAATTGATGATTGTTTATTTGAAAATAATGCTGCTGTTTTAGGTGGAGCTTTAACCGTTGAAAGATTCTCCCAAGATACTGTTGCTGTTAAAGACTCTGTATTTAATGATAATATTGCATGGCAAGGTGGAGCAATAAATATTAATGAATATGTTGGTAAATTTATAATCACTGGTTCTAATTTCACTACTAACCAAGCTAGTTCTCCTGACATTGGTGATTCCACACCTCAAGCTGGAGCAATCACGATTGGTCCTACTAAAGTTGCAAGAGAAATAAGTGTTGTAGACTGTGAGATTACTGATAATACTGCTC
>JAFUBV010000382.1 GCA_017460025.1 Methanobrevibacter sp.
AAGAAATAAATGAATATAATTAAAAATTCACTAATGATTTTCTTAAGTTAACAGGGTTGTTTTTTTAAACTAAATTTAATATACTTGTTTTAACATATCTTTTAATAAGGCGATATAATGTCAGATGATAAAATTAATATGAATCATGGTGCTGGCGGAGAAGTAATGGCAAATTTAATTGCTTCCACAGTATTGGATAACATTACTAAAAAGAGTGTTAATGGAGGAATCAGTCTGGATGCTTTGGATGATGGCGCATCAATTCCTCTTGGCGATTATGAAATTGTTATGACAACAGACGGTCATACAATTGATCCGTTATTCTTCCCAGGTGGAGATATAGGTAGAATTTCAGCTGCCGGAACAATTAACGATGTTTCCGTAATGGGCGCAAAGCCATTGGCAATTTCCAATGCAATCATTATGCAGGAAGGTTTCCCAATAGAGGATTTGGATAGGATAATGAAATCCTTAAATGAAACCTGTGAAGAAGTCGACGTTGCCGTCATTACCGGCGACACTAAAGTTATGCCTCAGGATAAGCTTGACGGCATTGTCATGGTTACAACAGGCATAGGCATTGCCAAAAAAGGTGAAGTCATCCGTGACAGCGGACTTGAAGTCGGTGATAAGATCATTGTCACAGGAAGTTTGGGTGACCACGGTATGAGCTTAATGTCTTTCAGGGAAGGATTTGGCTTTGACACTGATTTGAAATCAGATGTGGCTCCAATGTGGAACATTGTTAAAAAAGCTTTGGATGTCGGTGGAGTTACAGCCATGAAAGACCCTACCCGCGGAGGATTTGCCAATGCAATCAATGAAATGGCTTCCAAATCCGGAAACGGTATTGTTTTGGAGCAGGACGCAATTCCAATCAGGGAAGAGGTCCATGCTGTATCTGAAATGCTGGGCATAGACCCATTCGAAGTGGCTAATGAAGGTAAAGTCGTGATGGGCGTTAAGCCGGATAAGGCTGAAGAAGTTCTTGAAGCTATCAAAAGCGAGAAATATGGTGAAAATGCAGCCATTATCGGTGAAGTTGTTGAAGGAGAATATGTAATTGTCAACACTCCAATCGGTGGTGAACGTATTCTTGAAGCACCTATAGCCGATCCGGTTCCAAGAGTATGTTGAGGTGTTTAATATGGCAAGTATTTTTACAAGAAGAGCTATCGCATATGTGATTGACTTTTTTGTCGTATCAGCGTTCATGTGGATTGTTTCATATCTGTTGTCAATATTCGTTAATCCGTACAGCTCTTTTACAGTCTATATGTATTTCCCATATGTAGTTCCAGTTTTAATTTTGGTTTATTTCATTGTACTGGAAAAAGTAAAAGGAGCTACAGTCGGCAAGGCATTAATGTATTTGCGCGTCATTTCCAGAAACGGATATCCTATTTCATGGCCTCAGGCAATTGTCAGGAATTTAACAAAAATTTACTGGTTCCCTATTATTTTTGACTGGGCTATCGGCAAAATCTTCAGACGCGAAGACAGACTTTTCGACCTGTTTACAAAACCAAGTGTCGTAAATGAAATGGAATAACTACATCGTTGATTCATATGATTAAAAGAGTACAAGCACTATGGTATTTAAACACAGATGATTTGGAGAATTATTGTCTTGACTTCAAGCCATACAAGTCACACA
>JAFUBV010000383.1 GCA_017460025.1 Methanobrevibacter sp.
CTGTTGTTGTTGATACCGGCAATTTAACCCCAGGAAATCACACTGTTGAAGTTATCTATCCTGGTGATGATAAATACGCACCATATGATAATAAAACAACAGTTGAAGTACCTAAAGTTGATGATTACAAATTTGACGTTGATGTAAAAGTTGATGGAAATGATGCTATCATTTCAGTGGAACTACCTGAAGATGTTAATGGAGTTGTATTTGTTGATGTTGATGGTACAGGTTACTATGTAAATGTTACAAACGGTAAAGGATCAGCTGAATTAATTAATTTCGACCTTGGCGAACATAATATCACTGCCAGATATGCAGGAGATGATAAATACGGTGAAAGTGAAAAATCTGCATCATTCATTGTTAGTGATAAACATTTAACTCCAATAGATATTATAACCCATGATATTCATGTTGGAGAAAATGTAACAGTCTATGTTATCGTACCAAGTGATGCCAGTGGAAATATCACTATTGAAATAGATTCTAATAATTACACGGCTCCAATTACAAGAGGCGTATCC
This sequence comes from Methanobrevibacter sp., assembly GCA_017460025.1. GTDB lineage: Archaea > Methanobacteriota > Methanobacteria > Methanobacteriales > Methanobacteriaceae > Methanocatella. The sequence continues at coordinate 528 of JAFUBV010000383.1, forward strand.
AGATTTAATATTTCCGGATTGGCTGAAGGTAATTATTCAATTAAAGCAGTCTATGGTGGTAGTGTAAAATATGATTCAAACACTACTTCAGCTTCTGTAAAAGTTTCAAAAGTTGATGATTATCCAATAGATATTATTGAAAACGGTAAGAATATCACAATTAACCTTCCTGATGATGCAACAGGAAATGTTACTGTGATTGTTGATGGTGAAAACTTCACAGGCAATGTTGTAAATGGAACAGTTACCATTTATGATCCTAACTTGACTGCAGGTCCTCATAATATTACTGTAATATATAGTGGTGATGACAAATATTCACCAGAACAAAACAATACTAATGTTGACATCAGAAATAGGGTTTTAATTGATGTTCCTCATGTAACCAAGTATTATTCTGGTCCTGAAAGATTAAATGTGTACCTTGAAGACCTGAACGGTAATAAAATAGCTAATGCTTCCGTATCAATCACAATCAATGGTGTTACATATAATAAAACTACTGATGAAAATGGTACTACTTCACTTGCTATAAACTTGCTTCCGAACACATATTCAGTATCAGTAACATTTAACGGTAATGAAGAGTTCAATAAATCTTCTACAACATCTTCCGTAACTGTTTTATCTACAATTTATGGAAAAGATATTGTTAAAGTCTTTAAAAATGCAACCCAATACTATGCATTGTTCTTGGATGGTCAAGGAAATCCTTTAGTTGACACTACAGTTTCATTCAATATTAATGGTGTATTCTATAATAGAACAACTAACGAAAGTGGGTGGGCTAAATTGAATATCAATTTATTGAAAGGACTATATGTTTTAACTGCAATGAATCCTGTAACTGGCGAACAAAGTTCTAATTTAGTTAGGGTTATTTCACAAATTGTTGAAAATACTAACTTGGTAAAATATTATCATAATGACAGTCAGTTTGTAGTTAGAATTCTTGCTGATGACGGATCTTATGCAGGTGCTGGTGAACAAGTGACATTCAACATCCATGGTAGAATATACAACCGTTACACTGATAGCGATGGATACGCTAGATTAAACATTAATTTAGGTCCTGGTGATTATATGGTCACTACATATTACAAAGATTGTGCTGAAGGTAATCATATTCGTGTTTTAGCTGATTTCTTCACTAGTGATCTTGTAATGACTTCCGGTGACGGTTCTAAATTTGTAGCTCATGTATTGGATGGTGATGGTAATCCTTATGAAGGCCAGACAGTTGCATTCACCATTAACGGCGTATCCTACAATAGGGTAACTGATGACGGAGGAGATGCCAGATTAAATATTAACTTGCAATCCGGTGAGTATTTAATCACATCAACATATATGGACGAAATCCATACAAACACAATCATAATTAAATAGGAGTATATTTTGCTCCTATCTTTTTTTCTTTTTAATTTAAAAACAGCTTCATAATTTAACTATTTTTGCATTCAAAGTATTGTTTAATCAATCATTTTTCTTAAA
>JAFUBV010000384.1 GCA_017460025.1 Methanobrevibacter sp.
AAGAAATAAATGAATATAATTAAAAATTCACTAATGATTTTCTTAAGTTAACAGGGTTGTACAAAGGGCGAAACATTTGAATATTATTGATTTCCCCACAGGTGACAAAATTTAAATTTTAAATTGAAGCAATTTCACTTAAAATAAATTTTTTAAGGATTTTAACAGCTTTTTCACCATCATCATCCAATCTAATAGAATCATTAGGATTTAAGTCGAATGCTTTGACAACACTTTCAGCATCAACATTTTTAATTACTTCAACACCTTTTTCATTCAATATTGTTGATACACAATCATCACTGCATCCTGTTATTGATACAATTTTTGCATCTTCCAAAATGGGTGAACAGTTATTCGGTTGTGCAGAATATTCTGTAATACATGCTGCGACAATATTATCATTGTCCAATGCTAACTCAACTGTTGCAGCCCTTACAACAAGTCCTAATGGACTTAAACCACTACATGAAACTAATGCTATTTTATCATCCATACTATCATCTCGCTTGTTTTCTGTCATATCTATTTTTTACTTTTTCATACCCCTGTTTGTAAAAAGGACATATTAAAACACATTTGCTACATCCTTTTTTGTGAGCAGTGCATAATTTTCGAATGAATTTACCATTTTCATCAAAAGCATTTTCAGGACATCTGTCTATGCAAATGCCACAGGTAGAGCAAAAGTCCTCAACCCATAACATGTCATTTTCCATCTTAAAAGGCAAATTTTCTATTGACGTTTTAATCATGAAAAATCCCACATTTAACGCTTCCTTAAACATGCACATATTACTTCTTGTCATTATGCAATCCATTGACTGCATTGCAATAGCCCTTAGGCTGACACTATCATCTAATGGATGTATCAAATCCGCTTTAAAATTATGTTTTCTTAAAAAATCAGCGACTTTGAAAGTCCTGCGTCCGAATTGCTGAAATTCCTTATCTTCCAAAACAGTTTTTTCTTTTGAAGGATCCATTTTTAAAATATCATCGGACATTTTATACTTTAAAATAAGAATATTATCCCAATCGATATCCCATTGCCTTTTAAATTCATCAGAAAGTTTGGAATAGCTAACTCCAATAAAATCATTTTCAAGAACCAATTCGTTTAGTTCATTCAATAAGTCTTCAGAAATGGAGTTTATAGGATTGATTGGATTTTCAATTTCATAAAAATTAGGAATAGGGTGATGATATCTTATACGCATATCATTTACCCTCAATTATTTTTGTCTTAATGCTTCAATAGCTTTAGGGAATTCTTCGCAGAATACCTTAATTTCTTCAGTAGGAATGGAGAAGCTTATACGCAAATATCTGTCGCCAAATAGTTCAGAGGTATATTCACCTTCTCTTGCAAAGATTCCTCGTTTAAATAAATAATTGGATAATTCTTTAGGGTTTATTCCAGCACCTGAAACATCAACTGCCATCATATTAGCATCAGATGGATAAACAGGCAAGAAAAAATCATCAATTTCATCGACCATTTCTTTTATTAATCTTTGATTGGTGAATGAAATTTCACGGATTTCTCCTTCCCATTCATCTTTGGATTTTAAACCGGCGATTGCACCATATTGTGCTATGATATTAACACCCAAATCATTTACAACAGCATTTTTCATGACGTCAATTAATTCTTTTGATGCTACGACGCTACCTATTCTCAAACCTGCCATTCCGAATATCTTGGAGAAACTGTAGATTGTTAAAGTTTGGCCCGGAGCATAGTTTTCAACAAGGAAATGTTGTCTTGCGAAATCCTTATAGGTAACAT
>JAFUBV010000385.1 GCA_017460025.1 Methanobrevibacter sp.
AATAGTTATATACCATTATGATTATAATAATAAACGAGGTTATATTATGGTTGTAAAAGTAATTGAAGGAAAAGAAGATAAAGTAACCATGCATGATTTGCTCGATGATTTAAAGAAAAATACAAAAATCGACTATTGCGGTGCAATATTTTCTTTTGAAGGAATAGTACGCGGAAAAGAAGAAAACATGGATTTGGAAAAACTGATCCTAACCACTCCTGACAAAGAACAGACACAAAAAGATATTGAAGCAATTGTAGAAAATGCAAAAATCAAATATAATGTTGCTGAAATATCAGTTGTACACTATCTTGGTGAATTCTACACCGGAGACAGTCTCTTTTTAGTTGCAGTTTTAGGCGGACACAGAGGAGAAAGCCTTGACGCACTTAAAGAAGTTATTGAAAAAGTCAAATTTGAAGTGGAATTCAAAAAAGAAGAAATATCCAAACAAGGAACAAAAACAATTCTCGCAGGAGGATAATTCTAGTATAATTAATTAATACTATTTTTCGCTTTTTATTTGACCCGCCAATAGTATTAATGAATCAGTTTTATTGCCCGGTTTCAGGCTTTAATTTAAAAAAAAGAGTTTAAGAACTGGAATAATCCAGTTTATTTACCAATAATTACTTCAGTTGATTTAATTATTGCAGTTACGTCATCACCATCTTTTAAACCTAATCTTTCAGCAGATTCTTTAGTGATAACAGCAGTGATAGTGTTAGGTTCTGTTACTTCGATTTTAATGTTAGCCATTACAGCACCTAAATCTACGTTAGTTACTTTACCGTTTAATTGATTTCGTGCACTTAATTCCATCCAAATCACCTATTTACCAACAATAACTTCAGTTGATTTAATTAAAGCAACAACATCGTCACCTTCAGCTAAACCTAACCTTTCAGCAGACTCTTTAGTAATAACAGCAGTAATAGTGTTAGGATCTTCCACTTCGATTTTAATGTTAGCCATTACAGCACCTAATTCAACACTAGCAACTTTACCTTTTAACTGATTTCTTGCACTTAATTCCATTATAATCTCTCCCATACATTAAATTTATTTTCCTACAATAACTTCAGTTGATTTAATTAAAGCAACAACATCGTCACCTTCAGCTAAACCTAACCTTTCAGCAGACTCTTTAGTGATGACTGCAGTAATAGTGTTAGGATCTTCCACTTCGATTTTAATATTTGCCATTACAGCACCTAATTCGACATTTGTTACTTTTCCTTTTAATTGATTTCTTGCACTAAGTTCCATTTAATACACCTCTATAATTTGTATGTTAATATGTTGTATCGAATTGTATATAAATGTTTCGTTTTTTGGCAAATAAAGAATTTTTAAATCGATTACTGAAAATGCTTCACATCGATAGAATCGAAATGAAATAATATATTAAAGAGTAAATTCAAAAATAGGTATATGAAAATAGAACTGGAATCAATAGGGACAATCCATACGGAATTTACAGAAATTGAAGGAATGCCAATTCAACCTACCGGAGCAAAAGGCATAAAAGGTTGTATTGTTATAAAAGACAAATTTACAGAAGGTTTAAAAGATTTGGAATATTTTTCACACATTAATATTTTATATTTACTTCATAAGGTTGACGGCTATTTACTCGAAGTTAAGCCCTTTATGGATAACGATACACATGGAGTATTTGCAACAAGATCTCCTAAAAGACCAAACCGTATAGGATCATCTGTTGTAAAAATAGATAAAGTCGAAGGAAATAAAGTATATGTCTCAAATATTGACGTGCTCGATGGAACACCACTTTTGGATATCAAACCTTATGTACCTCAATTATATGAAGATACGATTGACGAGTTAAAAATAGGCTGGTTTGAAAATAATCACAAAAAGGCAAAATCACAAAAATCAGATGATAGATTTAAATAGGAAAGTTATGAAACTTTCCTTAAAAATTCTTTTTTTATAATCCGTTAATAGCAGCAACAATCAATTGAATTGTTGATTCCACATCATCCATACTGCATACGCTTACAGGAGTGTGAATGTATCTTGTAGGGACTGATAAAACACCGGTTGGAATACCTTCACGGGTCAGGTGAATTGCAGTACCGTCAGTGGTTCCGCCATCACTAACTTCCAGTTGGTAATCAATATCGTTTTCATCACCTGCATTGATGAGCAAGTCTTTAACTGACTGTTGAGTTAATATTCCACGTCCGCTTGCATCTGCTAAAATGATGGCAGGACCTTTACCCATAACTACAGGAGCCTCTTCAGGTTTGATTCCCGGATGGTCACCGGATAAAGTTACGTCAAGTGCAATAGCTAAGTCAGGATTTAATTTGAATGCTGAAGTTTTTGCTCCTTTAAGACCTACTTCTTCCTGTACGGTTCCAACACCGTAAACGGTAGCTCTGGTTTCTACTCTTTTTAAAACTTCCATCATGACATAACAGCCGACACGGTTATCTAATGCCTTACCCATAATAAGATTGTTAGGATATTCAACGAATAATGCATTGAAGGTCATTTTATCTCCGATACGAACCATCTTTTCTGCATCTTCCTTGTCTTTTGCACCGATATCAATAAACATGTCATCAGCTTTGACAACTTTGTTTCTTTCTTCAGGTTTGGTTACGTGAGGTGGTTTTGAACCTCTAACTCCAACAATATCTTCTCCAACACTGCTGTGGATAGTTACTGTCTGATTCATTAACATCTGATCGTTGATTCCACCGATATTTGAGAATTTAATAAAACCATTATCATCAATATATCTTACCATTAAACCGATTTCATCCATATGGGAAGCTAACATGACTGTAGGTGCTTTTTTCTCACCTTTTTTGGTAGCGATTAGGTTTCCCATGCTGTCACGTTCAATAGTATCAGCAACATCTTTTAATTCTCTTTCAATAATTTTAGCGATTTCTTCTTCGGAACCGGATACTCCCGGTGCTAAAGAAAGTTCTCTCATTAAATCCATCTTATCACCATTTATAGATTTTAAAGTTTTTACTATATAAAAATTATTTACATATTCAAATATTGATTATTTCAAATTAAATTATCAAGCATATATTCTATAATTATTTTAAAGCCTGAATCCTGTTTTTAGCAACATTTCTTACATATTCATTTTCATCATTGACAGAAACGTTTTTAAGAACTTTCTTGCTCACAATCTTTTTAACGCAGGCTTCCCTTACTCTCCA
>JAFUBV010000386.1 GCA_017460025.1 Methanobrevibacter sp.
ATCCTTGCTTCAATACGTTCATCAATATTTCCTACAACTTCTTTCAACCTGTTGTTTTCAGTGTCCAATTCAATATACTCTGGACTTTTCAAATCAATACTTCGGATATCCATATGAACTGTTAAACAATCCACATGTTCAATGTAACGTTTTCTTAAAGCTTCGGGTGTGTCCACAAAATAAGCTGCATCAACCCTGTTCTTTGCTTTTCCTTGAAAACTATTCACAATATCTTTGTCCAATCCATCGTTCCTTAAGGTTGTTGCATGATACTTCCTCAAGGTATGGCATCTTAACACTCTGAATTCATTACCCTGTGTTACTCCAAGATTCAAACTATCGTTTAGTTCCTGGAATTTAACAGTCAACCAATGGTAACTTATTTTGAATAATGAGGAATCATTGGTTAGTTTGTCACTTCTTGATTGAAGATAATTAACAATAGCAATCACAGCTTCAGGTGAACAGAAAGTGTAATGGAATTTTCCTGTTTTTTGTCTTGTTAATGAGAATGTTGGAACAACATCTTCACGGTCTTGCAATATTTTCAGGACTTCGTAAATATCATTTGAGGTATGATATTCTTTTGTTGCAGTAATAAAATCTTTTATGGTTAGGTTTAGGCAATCAATCTTTGATAGGCCGGTTGATATTAGGAATAGGATTAATGCTTTCATTAATGGTTTGCTCATATCAACAGCAGTTTTAAGATCTTCCCTTGTAGGGATTTTTATTTCCGTATTTGCCATTATGTTTGCACGTGGTAAGCTGTGTATTTCAACAAAGTAATTGATGTAGAATGTTTTTACTCTTCTAACTGTTGTTTGGATATATTCTTTTGCATACCCTTGTTCGATTAGATAGTTTCTGAAGTCAATTAATCTGTTTAATATTTTTCTTTCACGCCATACGTGTTGTTTTTCATCTTCAATTGCATCATAAAGTAACTGTTGTAAGGTCATTCCGTTGAATGAGGTATACTTTTTGAGTGCTTGATGGTATACTTTAACACTTCCTGGTGATAGGTTTCTTTCTTTGCAGAAAGATTGAAATAGTTCATCGTGCATATTCAATATTATCATCACTCCTTATAATATGCTCTCCCTGAGAGAGCATTTGTTAAGTAATATTCTTTGAAAAGTATACGGTTTTTTATGTACCACCGAAACAGTTAATCCAAAAAAACCACATACTTTGAATACTCTTTTGGAGTATTAAAGTATCTTTTTCTTTTTTTAAAAAATTTTCTAAAAAAAAAATAATTCCAACCCGTGCCAAAATTGCACAGGTTGGAATGAAGAAGTGAATTACCAAATAGATCTTTTACTCCATAGGCCCAAAATGTAATTTATACTTAATTTAGATAAACATAGGAAAATTATTTTTTTCAATAAATATTTTTTTTACATCCAAGCTTTCACATTCTCTGCTACTCCACCAGATGAATTTCAGACCTATATCATCGTAAACATTTGGTAATTAATCATAACTTGCAAGCTCAAACTCAATAGCTTGAATTTCCTTTGCCAATTCACCTGAAGTGAATTCCATTCCAGGTTCATTTTTAATCTCATCAAACACTTTTTTCTTCTGCTTCAACAATGCTCTTAACTGATTTTTAGAAGCAATCTTAATCCGGAATGCTGTTGCTTTATCCAAGAATACACACACTCCTATTTATAATGGCCTTACTTGGTAATAATAGATAGTTCTGCCAAGCATTGCTTTGTCATAAATTTTTGTACTGCAAGTTTTGATACCTTTTGTTGGATCAGCAATTTTATACTTGCCATCATCTAATCCATAAATTACTGTCCAATGTCCATAATTGTTTTGGTATCCAAGACATGTTGCAGGTTTGGTATCAATATGTGCTAATATTGCATACCCTTTTTCTAATGCTTTTTTAACAGCTGAACTGTTTCTTGCAATCTTTTCAACAGCATAACCATATTTCTTTGCACCAGCAATAATTTGTGATGGTGCAGTACCACTTGAACCAGTTCCAAATGTTTTTTTAATTGCTTTTTCATCAATCCATTCACCATAAGTTAATTGAACACACATGTTGAATGAAGCACAACCACAACTAACTGAATCATCTTGATAATTCATTACCAATGGATTATTTGCAGTTGAATTCAATGTGGTATAATTAGGATAACGGCCTTGTTTTAATCTGAAAACATTTGTTGCTTCCATTATTCCTGCAAATTGTTTTCTTGTTAATGTTTTGTTTTTCCCAGTTTCACGTACTTTTAATGTAACTTCCTTTGGAACACCTTTGCCTTTTACAATACTGTTCCTGAAGATTTTTGCTCCTCTTAAAACTTCAGATTTACTGAATGAACTCATATTATCACATCATTTCTTTTTAAGATTTGTTGCTCTTCTCTTTCTAAACATTCAATTTTGCCTTTATACAATAAACAATCACTCATAGTTTCAGCCTCATCAAGTAATTGTCTATATGATTTTATTTCAAGTTGTACCTCTCGCAATCTGCGATTATCTAAATTCATAAGAATTCCTCACTATCCTCACTATCCAAATAGCATTGATGATCAGAAAGCAAGTAACAACACTTGCTTTCATCTTTAATACAATGCCCTCTGTTTTGACAACCTTTATGCGCATCAATCTCTTTTTCCAACATAAAACATCATCTTCTAGAATGGCCGTGATGGGTAAGCACTTGACAATGTTCCTGGAGCATATCCATATTTTGCACCAGATAAACATGTTGCCCAATATGGACTGTGAGTTGGATCAACATACCGGTACTTACCAGTTGATTTTGTGATTAACCTTCCGAATACATGACCTCCTTTGCTTCCGTGAGTATGACACCAAACAAAATTAAAGTATTCAGTACATCCTGCAGCATCCATCATATGGAAAGCTAATTCCATTTGACAGCAACAGTTCCCTCTTCTTCTTGCAAGAGTGGTCTTTGGAGATTGGTAAAAATTGTTACGGCCTTCATATTTGATATGTGAACCTACCCAATGGACAATCTTTTTAGCAGCTGCCAAACCGACACTATCGTCAACAATTTTTAAAGCTTTATTTTTAACAGTTTTATGAATATTTTTATTCTTAACTGTACGCTCTTTTTTATTATTGACCTTTTTCTTTTTATTAGTGATTGTTATTGATTCATAAACATATTTTCCACTTTTTAAGGTTTTAGCATCTTTTTCACTTGAGCTACCTTCCTTGATTAGTTTTAATTTTTTCGGTTTACTAACTCCATTTTGATTTCCAAATATGCTGAAAGTGGATTCGCATTTCTCACAGTAAATCATTCCTTCTTTACTATGTGCTGAATCAAACCTTAAATTTCTGAAGTATGTTCCAAATTTCCATCCCCAAAATAATTTGGTACTGCCACAAACTGGACATTTTCTGCTGAAGATGTTTCCTCTGTATTTTTTACCATAGGTTTTTAATTCATCAGAATGTGTTGGTAATCCTATTGCAAATATTTGATTACCATCTGGACAATCTGGCGTTCTG
>JAFUBV010000034.1 GCA_017460025.1 Methanobrevibacter sp.
TCTAAAGTCAAAGATCAGGAAGATGGTGGTAATTGTTGGGCTTTTGCTTCAATTGCAGCATTGGAATCCTGTATATTAAAAGCTTCTAATTATACTTATGATCTGTCTGAAGAAAATTTGAAAAACTTAATGGAATATTACTCCGCTTATGGTTGGAAAAGAGATACTAATGAGGGCGGTTCTGATGAAATGGCAATCGGTTATCTGACTAGTTGGCTTGGTCCAGTTTTGGAGGAAGATGATGCATATGATGACCACAGTAAAATTTCTACTGTAATTAATTCAGTCATGCATGTGCAGAATGTTGTTTATCTTCCAGTACGTTCTTCATATACCGATTTGGCCGAACTTAAAAAAGCTATTTTAACCTATGGTGCTGTTGTGGTTGGAGTAAATTATGATTCTTCCTATTTTAATAAAAATACTGCAAGTTATTATTATAAAGGATTATCTTCTTACGCTAATCATGCTGTAACTATTGTTGGTTGGGATGATAATTTTGATAAATCAAAATTTAAAAACACTCCAAGTGGAAATGGAGCATTTATAGTTAAAAATAGCTGGAATACTGACTGGGGGGATGAAGGTTACTTTTATATATCATATTATGATCCGATTGTTTATAAAGTGGGATATAAGCATGAAGCATATACTTTCTTACTGAATGATACAATCCGTTTTAATAAAAATTATCAGTATGATATCGCAGGGCCTACTGATTTCTATGATACTGATGAAAAAACAATTTATATTAAAAATATCTTTCAATCAACCGGAGATGATTTGCTTGCAGCTGTATCTACTTACTTTGATACTAAATTATCTTATACCATATCAATTTATGTGAATAATGCATTGAAATTAACTCAATCAGGCTCATCCAATCCAGGTTATTATACCATTAATTTAAAACAATTTGTTCCTCTTAAAAAAGGTGATGAATTCGAAGTTGTATTTAAATTAACTGGAAGTAAGGATGTTTATATAGCTATTTGCGAAAAATCTAGTGTTACAAGGGTATTTGGAAGTAAAGACTTATCATATATCAGTACTGATGGAACTTCCTGGAAGGATTTGTACGTATATAAAGAGCATTGGTGGCAATTATTCACCCGTTCTTATCAGGTGGCATGTATTAAAGCTTTTACTAAAGCAGATATTTTGCAAACTTCATTATGTTTAAATAATGTTAATGGCAGTGTGGATGAAGATACATATATAATAGCTAATGTTCTGGATGAAAACGGTAATCTGATTAATTTTGGTAATGTAACATTTACTGTTAATAATAATACTTATGATGTGGCTGTTGTTGATGGAAATGCCAATTTAACCATGAATTTTAATAATAGTGGTACTTTTGTCATTGATGCAGTTTATAACTCAAATGAAAACTATGAATCTTCAACTAATTCTTCACTAATTCAGATTAACCGTAAAAATATTGGTTTATTGATAGATTCAGACAATATAATTTATGGAAATGATTTATTAGTTAATTTATCATTGTCTGAAAAATTAAATTCAACTATTCAAGTTTATGTTAATAAAAAATATGAAACTGTTAATCTGACTAATGGTGAGGCAAGCGTAATCTTTTCCGACTTGGCTGTTGGAAAATATACAATTTTTGCCGTATTTATGCAGGATGAAAAATATAATACTGTTGTTTCAAGATATGATGTTGAAGTCTTTGAAAAGGAAATTATTAAAAATAATTCCTCTTTGAAAGTATATGCCTCTGATATTTCATATGGTGAAAATTTGTTAGTCGAAGCTTCTCTTCCTGGTTTGGACAATGAAAATGTTAGCGTTTTCATTAATGATAAAATTTATATTATTGAAATAATTAATGGAAGTGGGTCACTTTATGTAGATGACCTTATTGATTGTGGTAGTTATGAAGTAATTGCTTCATTTAATGGAAATAGTAATTATTTAAATAGTAGTTTTGTTACAAACTTTAAAGTAAATAAAGCACAAAGTTCATTATTTGTCAGCACATCTGATATTTCATATGGGGATGATGAGATAATTAATATCAGAATAAATGATAACATTACTGATGATATAAAAATTATCATTGATTCCACTGAAGAGTATGCAACAATAGTGAATGGTGAGTTGATAATCACGAACAATAACTTATCGGTTGGCATTCATTCAATTAATGTTGTATTTGAAGGCAATAACAATTATTTAAACTCATCTGCAATTTCAGTATTTAAAGTTAATAAGGCATCTCTAAATTTCGATGTTAAAACTTCACAATGTGTATATGGTGAATATTTAAAAGTTTATGGTGTTGTATCAACAGAGGATGATGTGAACTTAACTTTTATAATTAATGATGTTGTTTATAATACTGTTGTAAAAGAAGGTATTTTCGAATTTGATGTATCTAATTTGAATGCGGGCGAATATGTACTTTCAGTAAGATTCAATGGAAATAAGAATTTTTATAAAACATCAAGTTCAGTTATTGCAAATGTTTCAAAAGCAAAAAGTGAAATCTCAATTGATGTTGTGGATAATCTAATTAATATTTCTTCTAATTTTGATGATGATGTCCGTTTGATAATTGATGGTGATGAAGAAATTGTTAATTCCAACGTTATTCTTGATAAAGGGGACTTATCTGATGGTGTTCATAATATTGAAGTGATTTTCGATGGAAATGATAATTATTTAAATTCTTCTAAAAAATCATCATTTGAAATAAAGCTAGTTCAACATACATTTAATATCACAACACAGGATATTACTTATGGTGAAGATTTAGTTATTAATGCAAGCCTATCCGTTCATGAAAATGTAAACATCACATTTTTAGTAAATAATATTGTTCGCATTGTTGAGTCTTCAAATGGCATCTGCCAGTTAAAATTATCCGATCTTGATGCGGGAAATTATACTATTATTGGAAGTGTCATTGGAAATGATTTCAAATTAACATCAAAAACTGTTGCTGAAGTTAATAAGGCTCAAAGTTTCATTTCTGTTTCAACACAAGATATTACATTTGGTGAAAACGAAGAGATATCAATTAATTTAAATACGGATGCTGGAGTAAGTTTGATTGTTAATTCCACTTCCCAAAGTGTTAATGTGGCTGATGGTATTGCAACAGTATATATGTCTGATTTGGATGCCGGAAAATATCTTGTTAAAGTAGTTTTCGATGGAAATAATAATTATTTTGCCTGTGATAATGAAAGCTATTTTGAAGTTCATAAAATCACTAATTTCTCAATTAACTGCGGAAATATCACTATTTGTGAAGATAATGAGTTTAAAATAGAACTTGAGTGTGAAAATATCACCGGTCAATTAATTATGGATATTGATGGTAAAAGTATTGCTGGCAATGTAGTTAACAATAAAGTGATATTTAATGTAGAATCATTAAATGAAGGTGAATATACTTATAAAATTTATTCTACTGATAAAAATTATGATTTAAAGAATTTCACTGGCATATTAACTGTTGAAAATGACAAAAATGTTATTTTATTTGTTTCTGATTTGGAGAAATTTTATAAAGGTTCTGAAAGATTTGAAATAATGCTGGCTGATAATAGGGGCAATTCTTTAAAAAATAAAACAGTCCATATTATTTTAAATGGCGTAGATTATTCTAGAATTACGGATGGGGATGGAAAAGCATCAATTGCTATTAATTTAGAAAGTGGAGTTTATGATGTAATAACTGTTTTTGATGGTGATTCAGATTATAACTCCATATCTCAAAACAATTCTATTTTAATCAAAAATACAGTTATTTCAAAAGATCTTACAAAAGTCTATAGGAATGAATCACAATATATTGTTCGAATTTTAGATTCCAAGGGTAATGTGGTGACTAACGGTTCAGTAGAGTTTAATATTAATGGAGTATTTTATAATCGCTCAATTAATTCTTCAGGATTTGCAAAACTAAATATTAATCTGGATCAGGGAAAATATATTATTACATCAATAAATCCTGTAACCGGTGAAATGCATTCTAATTTAATTACGGTTCTTCCAAGAATAACAGAGAATCATGATTTTTCCATGTATTATAGAAATGGAAGTAAATATGTTGTCCGCTTAATTGGTGATGATGGAAATCCTGTTGCTGGTGAAAATGTAACATTTAATATTAATGGTGTATTTTATACTCGTACAAGTGATAATGATGGATATGCCAGACTTAATATTAATTTGGATCCTGGAGATTATATTATCACTGCAGAATATAAGCAATGTAAGGTTTCCAATAAAATAACTGTTAAACCTATTTTGTCTGCAAATAATTTGGTTATGAATTATCTTGATGGAAGTAAGTTTGTTGTTAATTTAGTGGATGGTCGGGGAAATATTTTGCCTAATGTTAATATAACTTTTAATATTAATGGAGTATTTTATAATAGGATAACCGATAATGAAGGTAATGCTAAATTGAATATAAATCTTCAAAAAGGCGAATATATTATAACTTCGGCTTATGAAACTGCTAGACTTTCAAACAAAATTTTAATTAATTAGAGATTATACATTTATCTCTAAAATTTTATTTTTTTTTTTAATTTAATTCTTTTTTTAAAGTTTTTTTATTGTTTTAATTAAATTTAAATTACATTTTTTGTTCAATTCCAAATTTTTAGGCATTCCAAAATATTTATATTTTAGGTATGACTAAAATATTACCAATATAAAATATTTCAATGTTTTATATAGTATATAAATGATTTTTTAAATGTAAACGGGAGGAATTGTTATAAACAATAATAAAATATTTTTTATTTTATTGATGTTAATATTGTCTTTATCTTTAATAGGTTCAGTTTCTGCTGCTGAAAGTGAAATTGCTTTAAATGAATCTGTTCTTGCTACAGATAATGTTAATATTGATACTTTTCAAAATAACAATCAAGAAAATGAAAATTTTTATGACTCTAATTTTGAAATTTTAGATGATTCTAATTCGGTGAATTCAGAAAATGTCGTAAAAGATGATTTTATTGGTTTATCCCTTGAGGATAATGATATTTTAAGCAAATCTTATTCTGGTACTGTTCAAATTTCATTAAATGGGCAAACCGGAACTATTACTGTTACTAAAGATACTTCATTAACATTTAAATATGTGGTGACTGATTCTTCAAATATTGATTGGAGTAAATGTTATATGAAATATTATATTGATTCAACAAGAGGAGACGATAAATATACCTCCAATTCAGGAACATTCAAATATACCTTTACTTCAACAGGAACACACACACTGTTAAATTAAATGGTTATGCTTCTACATGGAATAGTTTTTCTTTAACTTCTAATACACTTACTTTAAATGTTGTATCTACGGTAAGTACTACTTTAACATTGGATGTTAATCCCACGGAACTCAATGTCGGTGAAAAAGTCACCATTACTCCTACTGTTAAGGATAGTAGAGGAAATATAGTCACTACAGGTAAACTTGCATTATTTTAAGATGCTCAGCCTTGGTCAAATATCAGTGCAACTAGTTATGTGGAACCTACCATGAATGGTGGAGGAACACGTACTATAAGTGCATATTATATTGGTGCAACAGGTTATAATCCTAGTGCTGAAGTTACTAAAACTATCACTGTCAATAAAGAAGATATTGAGTTAAGTATTAATGTTGATGATGTGTATTATCCAAATAATCCTAGTGCTGTTATAAATACTAATGTTGCCGGAACATATGATTTGACAGTTAATGGTAACACTGAAAGTATTGAACTTAATTCAGGTTCTAATATTATTCCATTAAGTAATCTTCCGGTAAGTGATAATGATTATACTGCAACTGTATCTTATGGTGAAACTTCTTGGTATAATGAAGCTAGTGCTTCCGATACATTTAAAGTTAATAAGAATAATGATTATACTTTTGCTTTAAATGTCAATGATTCTACTATTAATTATGGTGAAAGTGTTAGATTAACTCCTGATTTATCTGATGGGGTTAGCGGTACTGTTACTTATTCATACTCTAATGGTACTATTATAGATACTATAAGTTCTTCTGAAAGTTTAGATTTGTCCAATTTAAAAGTAGGTACTAATACTATTGGTGCTGAATTTAACAATGAAAATTATACGGTTAAAACAGCTACAGTCAATGTGGTTGTTAATCCTATTGAAATTAAAGTAAATATTACTTCTCAACGTTTAATAAGTAAAACACGTATTATTGTAACTGCTAATGTTGATGGTACTTATTATATAACTTTTAATTCTTTAACTTCTTCTGGTCTTTTAGGCATTGCTTTAGATGATAAATTATCTCAGGAGAATAGTTATTCTGTCAATGTTAAAGATGGTTCAGGTTATGTTGATGTTGATTTGGATGATGGTAATTATGAATTGACTGCAGCTTATGAGAAAACTGAAGGTTATCAGGTATCATTGAATAATGATGAATTAACTCTTGCTTCCGGTTCCGGTTTTACCATAAGAGAAAAAAACAATCCAACATCAGATGATATAAATATTCTTCCAGGTCAATCTGTAACTGTTCAGGTTTATATGGATAGGGGATCTTCTTGTTGGCCTACAATTACTTATAAAAATACTGCTGATGGTTCTATTTTATATTCTAATAATCCTAAACGTATAACCAGCGGCACATGGTATGATTATGATCCATATTCATTCAATGATGTTGGAACTTATACAGTTCAGGTTACATATTCCTCATGGAGTTATGAAAGTAATGTTTTAACGATTCATGTAGGTGAACCGAAACCAACTTACTCATCATTTACAATTTATGATGAGAATCATATTGATGAAACAAAATTAGTCTTTGCTGATGAAACTAGTGTAACTTTAGATATTCATTCTACTTTAATATCATCAGATACCTCAGCCAGTGATTTGCAGGCTGCTGTCGGTTCTTCTGTTCCTGTAATATATGTTGATAATGAAGTTTATGTAAATGGTCATTTATGTTATGATGTTATCATATCAGCTGCCGATTCAATCACATTATCTCAAGGAAAACATGTTATTTATTATTCATTAAGTGAAACAGATGATATTGATGCAGTTGATTCTAATAAATTAACTATTTTTGTTGGTGAAGAACCTGTAATTTATGATGTAAATATAACTTTATTTGATAGTTCTGGCCATTCATTGGATAGCAATAATATAATTTACATTGATGTCGGACAACAAGTGGATTTGATTGCAAATATATCAAGTAAAGAATTGGGCTCTTCTATTGGCGATTATTTATCAAGTGGAAAATATGCAAAATTATCTATTACTGGTGTTGAAACCCCATATTCCATGGAATTAAGTCCGAAGGGCTTAGAACATGTTGGCCTTTATACTAGTTCTTTACCTGCCGGAGTATATGAAATATATGTGATTTTTGATGGAAATGATGATTTAGCTTATGCAAAAAGTAATACTTTAACATATATTGTTCACTCAGCAGTAACTATAGATGCATTTTTCTCACCATCA